>NZ_DFHR01000009.1:0-128658 GCF_002371935.1 Fibrobacter sp. UBA3718
TTGCTGCGAAAGCCGTTGTTGCGGCAAGCATCGAAGTGAGAAGAATTTTATTTGAATCCATACATCCATACCTTGGTTTGTCCTAAAATTAAATCCCTCTCGAAGTGCAGGGAATGTTTTTCTCGAGCAAAAGTGTTTTCGCTTGAAAACAAAATGAGTTTTGTTTACGGGGGTGTCCGGAAAGTGTTGAAATGTATTGTAAGGACCCTTGCGATTTGAAGAAAAATGTTATAGGAAACTCTCTTTTTTTGCAAAATTTTGGGGAATTGTGGACATCTTATCCATGCAAACTCCTTTATTAGGGTGAAAAATCGGGCTTTTAGGGGGTATTTTTGGGTAAGGGATGATATTGTTGGTGTAAAAACGGGAAAAAGAGGAAATTATGGGAACGAAGTCGTTACTATCCTTCTGTTTGGTGATGTCGGGCATGTCTCTGGCCGCGACGCAGGCAACCTTCTACGTGTCCCCTTCGGGCAATGATGCCGCAGACGGCTCGAAGGATGCTCCCTTCAAGACGATTACGCAGGCCCAAAAGGCTGTGCGTGCCATAAACGGCTCCATGACGGGCGACATCGAGGTGGTTTTACGCGAGGGCACCTACGTGCTTCCGTCAACCGTCAACTTCACGGAAGCCGATGGCGGCAAGGACGGCCACTATGTGCGCTACAAGGCCGCTGAAGGTGAACGCCCGCTGATTACCGGCGGTATGCCCATTACGGGCTGGACACTGCACGACGAAGCGAACAACATCTGGAAAGCCGAAGGTGTGGAAGGCCGTTTCCGCCAGCTTTACGTGAACAACCGCAAGGCGGTTCGCGCATGCTTCCCCAACGTGATTGCCGCAAACGAAAAGGGCAACGGCGGTTTCGACCACGATTTCGTGCGACTCACGAAGGTGGACTCTACGGGCCGCGCCTTTGATGTCTCTGCCGACTATGTCAAGAATATCAAGAACATCGAGGATGTCGAAATCCACCTGATGATTGCTTGGTCCGAAAACATCTTGCGCCTGGAGAAGGCTCAGGTGAACGGCGGTACTGCAAAACTCATTCCCAAGGACCCTGAACGCACCAAGCTGTTCCACCGTGCTTACCCGATGCTTGGTACCGCTTTTGCGAGTAACCCTCCCAAGCAGCAGGTTTTCTATCTCGAAAACTCCTACGATTTGATTGACGCTCCGGGTGAATGGTACCTGGATGAAAAGAATCAAACGCTTTATTACAAGCCCCGTGAAGGCGAAAGCATGGCGACTGCCCACGTGGTAGCGCCCCGTCTCAATACCTTGTTCAGCGTCTTGGGTAAAGATACCAAGAACAAAGTTGGTTACATGTCTTTCGAGGGTCTGACCTTCGCCCATTCCAACTTTACCCGCCCCAGCGAAGAAGGCTTCCTGGATTTGCAGGCGGCAAACTTCAACGTAGACGTGCTTCCGGATCCAAGTCGCGGAAACTGGGAAAAGCTGAACAGCAACAAGTATTTGCTGTGGCGCCCCGATGCGGCGTTCCGCGTTGAAAATGCCCATCATTTCTTGGTGCAGGGGAACGTGTTCTCGCAGATTGCGGCTACGGGCCTGGACTTTGTCTCTGGTACCAACGACGACATGATTCAGGGCAACGCCTTCTTCGAAATCGGTGCAGCGGGCATTATGCTCGGCAAGTTCTATCAGGACTCCACGACCGAAATCCACATCGCCTATAATCCCAGCGACAAGGACGAAATCAGCACCCGCGATACGGTCAAGAACAACCTGGTCACCAACGTGACGAACGAGCATCAGGGTGCCGTAGGTATTGGCGCCGGTTACCCCCGCTATGTGGTGATCGAGCATAACGAAGTCTCTTATACCTACTACTCCGGCATTTCCATCGGTTTTGGCTGGACAAAGGCTCAGACCGCCATGACCAACAACCATGTGAACTGGAACGAAATTCACCATATTGCCCGCCTGCTTTGCGACTCCGGCCCGATTTACACGCTGAGTAACCAGGGCACCGGTAGCGAAATCCAGCACAACTATATCCATGACAATGGAACCTCCAAGTGGGCCGACTACTGGAACGTGCCTATTTACCTGGACGAAGGCTCCAGCGGCTTTACCGTGAAGGAAAACGTGTTCAAGAATTCCCCTGCAGGCGTGGGCCAGAATCAGGCGGGTCAGAATAATCTCCAGCAGTCCAACAACTATTACAGCGACGAAGTCGTGAACAACGCCGGTATCGAAAAGTCCTTCCGTTATATCCGCGACATCAAGGATATTCCTGTGGCGGACTTCAGCAACACCGTGACGCAGGCCGCGTTCAAGGCCGTGATGAGTGTTCCGGGTATTGTGCAGGCCGAAGACTACGATGTGGGTGGTCAGAGCGTTTCGTATAGCGACAAGGACTTCGTGAACGAGGGCAACACCTACCGCGAAGACGGCGTGGACGTGGTGGGATTCGGTTGTGCCGATTCCGCGATGACGCAGGACTGCATGGGTTATGCCATCGGTTACACGCAGGCGGGCGAATGGCTTGAATACAGCGTGAATGTTGTTACGGCAAGCAAGTACGTGTTCCGTGCAAACGTGGCGACCGGGCTTGAAGGCGGCAGCTTCCGCCTGTTCCTTGACGGCAAGGCCGTTTCGGATACTATTCCTGTGCCGCAGGGCGAAGACTGGAATACCTATGCCACCATTGACGGCGAGACTACTGAACTTGCGAAGGGTGACCACGTTCTCCGTATTCAGTTTACGGGAAGCTATGTGAATCTGGACTGGATAAAGTTTGCGCTCACTGCCGAGGAACTTTCTCCCATTCGCCAGACGGATATGCGCCTGGGCCTCGGCGAACGCGGCTACGACGTGTTCGGCATGGACGGCAAGTTTGTCTGTAGAATCGAAGGCGTCGCGGCCATGGACGGGCTCAAGGCGGCCCTCTCCGCGAAGGGAGTGAACCCCGGCATGTACGTGATTCGCGGTCTCGATAGCAAGAAGGCCATTAAAATAAATACGGTCAAGTAAAAGCAGGGTAACTATGAAATCGTTTGGAGTAATGCTGGGCGCTTTCGCCTGTGTATCCTCGCTAACTTTCGCGTCGGCGGATAACCCGCTTACCCTCTGGTACAACAGCGATGCGGCGGGCGAATTCACGAACGCCCTCCCCATCGGCAACGGCTACATGGGCGGCATCATTTACGGTGGCGTCACAAAAGATATTATCGGCCTGAACGAGAGCACGGTCTGGTCGGGCGGCCCGGGCGACAACAACAAGCAGGGTGCGGCAAACCACCTGAAGGATGCCCGCGACGCCATGTTCCGCGGGGACTACAAGACTGCGGAATCCATCGTCTCCAACTACATGATTGGCCCTGGCCCTGCGAGCTTCCAGCCGGTGGGCGACCTCGTGATTACCACGTCGCATTCAGGGGCCACGAATTACCGCCGCGAACTGGACCTCAAGACGGCCATCGCGAAAACGACCTATACGAGCGGGGGAGTCAAGTACACCCGCGAATACTTCGCGAGCTACCCGGACCATGTGATTGTTGTTCGTTTGTCTGCAGACAAGTCGGGATCGGTGAGCTTCGGGGCGACCATGACAACCCCACATCGCAACAACAAGATGTCGAATAGCGGGAACACGCTCATTTACGACGTGACGGTCAATTCCATCAAGTTCCAGAACCGCCTGAACGTGGTGGCCGACGGCGGCACGGTCTCTGTCTCGAACGGGAACATCAATGTGCAGGGCGCGAATTCTGCAATGCTCGTGCTCACGATTGCGACAAACTTCAAATCGTATAATGACGTGAGCGGCGACCCGGGCGCCATTGCAGCCGATATCATGAGCAAGGTGAAGGGCAAGTCTTACGACGACCTGCTTGCGGCGCACCTGAAGGACTACCAGACGATTTTCAACCGCGTGAGTATCGACCTGGGTACTGCCGACGCGAGCGCAGGCGATATCACCAGCACCCGCGTGAAGAATTTCAATTCCACGAACGACCCCTCGCTCGTAGAACTGCATTACCAGTATGGTCGCTACCTGTTGATTGCGAGTTCGCGCAAGGGCGGCCAGCCGGCTAACCTGCAGGGCATCTGGAACAAGGACACGAACCCGGTTTGGGGCAGCAAGTACACGACCAACATCAACCTCGAAATGAACTACTGGCCGGTAGAGACGGCGAACCTCGGCGAGTGCGTGTGGCCGCTCATCGACAAGATCAAGAGCATGGTCCCGCAGGGCGAAAAGACTGCGAAGGTGCACTGGGGTGTTGACGAGGGCTGGGTGGAACACCACAATACCGACCTCTGGAACCGTACCGCCCCGATTGACGGCGCATGGGGCTTGTGGCCCTCTGGCGCAGGCTGGCTCAGCACGCACCTCTGGGAACATTTCCTGTTCAACCCGACTGACAAGGCTTACTTGCAGGACGTCTACTCCACCATGAAGGGGGCTGCGCTCTTCTTCGTGAACAGCCTTGTGGAAGAACCTGAAACCGGCCACAAGTACCTGGTGACGGCTCCGAGCGATTCTCCGGAAAACGACCACGGCGGTTACAACGTCTGCTTTGGCCCCACGATGGATAACCAGATTATTCGCGACGTGTTGAACTACACCATCGAGGCGTCCAAGATTCTTGGCGTCGACGAGGATGTTCGTGCCAAGATGGAGGCGACCGTCAAGAGGCTCCCGCCCACAAAGACGGGCAAGTACGGCCAGATTACGGAATGGTTGCAGGACTGGGACGACCCGAACAACAAGAACCGCCATATTTCGCACCTGTACGGCCTTTTCCCGAGCGCGCAGATTACGCCCGAAGAAACTCCCGACTTGATCAAGGGTGCTGGAGTTACGCTGAAACAGCGCGGCGACGATGCGACCGGCTGGTCTCTTGCGTGGAAAATCAACTTCTGGGCCCGCATGCACGACGGCGATCACGCCTACACGATGATCCGCATGCTCCTTACCCCGAACAAGACTTACAACAACTTGTTCGATGCGCATCCGCCGTTCCAGATTGACGGCAACTTCGGTGCGGTTTCGGGCGTGAACGAGATGCTCATGCAGAGCCATAACGGCAGAATCAACTTGTTGCCGGCATTGCCTTCGCAGTGGAAGGACGGCAGCGTCAAGGGTATCCGTGCCCGCGGCGGTTTCGAGATTGATTCCATGGCCTGGAAGGGCGGCAAGCTCACGTATGTTGCCATCAAGTCCGATGTGGGCCAGACGCTCAACCTGGTGAACGGCTCCAACAAGTTCACGACCGCGACAGTTCCGGGCAAGATTTACGAATTCGACGGCAATCTGAAACTCACGAACCAGCCGTTCGAACCGGTAACGGTTCCGGGCAAGATTCAGGCCGAAAGTTACATCGCGATGGATGGCGTGCAGATTGAAGATGATACTGAGGGAGAGCCGAACCTGGGGTGGATTAACGACGGCGACTTTAGCGAATACCTGGTGAAGGTCCCGACTGCTGGCGCCTACACGCTTACGGCCCGCGTGGCATCTGCCGCCGAAGCGAAATCTACCGTTACGGTGGTCGATTCTACCGGCAAGGTGCTTGCGACGTTTACGGTAGACCCCGAAAAGACGAAGGGCTGGAACGACTGGTATGAAACTTCGACGACAATCGCGCTAGAAAAGGGCGAGCAGAAACTCCGTTTCAATTACTCCGGCGAAAGCACTTACCTCTTGAATTTTGACTGGTTCAGCATTGCGAAGGGGACGGATGCGGTACCGGCGACGCGCCGGGTTGCCACGACGCTTGATGTGCGTCCGGTGCGGATGGCGCGAGCGCCCGTGGCTCTGATGGTGCAGTCGAACGGGGATTTCGAAGTGCGCCTGTATACGGCTAACGGGAATCTGGTCGCAAAAAGCCGGGGTAGCGGTGATGGGCTTGTTGAATTCGGCAAGAACGGTCGTCTGCTCCAGGGCACCTACATTGCTGTCGTTACCAGCGGAAATCTGCAAAAAACGCTAAAAATTCACGCTTTTTAGGCTGAAATAGAAAATTTTTTAGAAAAAGGGCGGTTTGTCTCTTGACAAACCGTCGTTTAAAATGTATATATGAAAATATGAATAACTGTTCATGTATTAAAAACAAAACTCATCGTCACGATGCTGTTACGGGAATCCAAAAGATGGACGTGTCTCTCGATACCCTTTTCGAACTTTCTGAATTCTTCAAGTTCTTTGGCGATACTACGCGCATCCGCATTATTCACCTGATGCTTTCGGGTGAAATTTCGGTGAACGAGATTGCCGAAAAATTGAACCTCGAACAGTCGGTGGTGAGCCACCAGCTGCGCATCCTCCGCACGGCGAATCTCGTGAAGCCGCGCCGCGAAGGTCGCAAAATTTTCTATTCGCTCGATGACGAACATATCGGGCTCATTTTCAATACGGGCCTCACGCACATTCTCCACAAGAAGGGAAAGTAGACATGGATTCCTTCGTCGATATCTTTAAGGTCTTTGTACACGAGTTTATCACGCTGTTTTCCGAGATGGCGCCGTACCTGCTGCTCGGTTTCTTGCTTGCGGGCATTTTGCACGTGTGGGTGCCTAACCACCTGTACGTTCCCAAGATTTCCAAATCGAATTTCATGTCGGTGCTGTGGGCGGCCCTGTTCGGTGTGCCGCTCCCGATTTGCAGTTGCGGCGTGATTCCCACGTCGATTGCTCTCCGGAAGGAGGGGGCGAGCAAGGGGGCGAGCGTGAGCTTCCTCATCTCGACGCCTGCGACGGGGGTGGATTCTATCCTCGCGACGTATTCGCTGCTCGGGCTTCCGTTTGCGATTTTGCGCCCGATAGCGGCGTTTACGACGGCGCTTTTCGGTGGCGTGCTCACGAATTTCGTTTCTCGCGGGGAAGATGCTGCGGCGCAAGGTGAGGCTCACCCCGAAACTATCGACTTTGACGACTGCGATACCGATCATCACTGCGGTTGCGGCCACCGCGACCCTTCGACGGGCTCAGGGACCGAATGCGTCGAACATGACCATCACGATCATTGCGGGTGTGGCGAACATGGCTGCGGTTGCGAATCACGCGATGTGCACCGCATGTCTTTCGGCCAGAAGGTTGTGGAAACTTTCCGCTACGGGCTCGTGAACATGGTGGGCGACGTGAGCAAGTGGCTGCTCATTGGCCTCTTGCTGGGCGCCTTGATTTCGGCATTTGTCCCGAACGAGCTCTTCCTTGCCCTGCGTGAATATCCGCTGCTCTGTATGCTTGCCGTTCTCATGCTCGCGATGCCGATGTACACGTGTGCGACGGGTTCCATTCCGCTTGCGCTTGCGCTCGTGGCGAAGGGAATTACTCCGGGGGCGGCCCTCGTGCTGCTCATGGCGGGCCCTGCGACGAGTATCGCCTCGATGCTTGTGGTAGGGAAGGCGTTTGGCAAGCGGACTCTCGTGGCATACCTTGTCTCGATTGCGGTCGGCGCGATTGGCTTCGGGCTGATTGTCGATACGTTCTTCATGGACACGTTCCTTGCGGCGATGCTCCCGCATGGCTCTGCGGAATGCCATGGTCACGGGGCGCTAGGCGTGTTTGACTATGTATGTGCGGGCCTGCTTGCGGCATTCATGATTTACGCGAAGTTCGGGCACAAAGGCTGCGGCTGTGGGCACGAACATGGTGGACATTGCGGGTGCGGACACGACCACGAAGGAAGCTGCTGCCACGACCACGAAGAGGAATGCGATGAATGCGTTCTCGTGACTTACCGCGTGAACGGCATGAGCTGCAGCCACTGCAAGGCGTGCGTCGAGAAGGCGGTTCGCGTGCTGGACGGCGTGGAATTTGCCGAGGCCGATGTCTCGAAGAAGGAACTTCGCGTGGAATGGCACGATGCGCACGATGTCGATGAAGGTGCGCTCAGGAAGGCGGTGGAAGAAGCCGGCTTCGAGTTCGGCGGGAAGGTTTGAAGAAAAGATGCCCGGCCAAGCCTGGCATGACGAGAACCTATTTCGCGCGGAGTGACGTTTATACTATTTCGCGCGGCTGGCGAAAATCTCGAAGTCTTCGGGAGTGGTGAGCTTGTCGTTCGCGGCGTTGCCCTTCACGATGTAGACGCTCTCGCCGAAGTATTCGAGGATGCTCGCCTCGTCGGTGGGCGTGAAGTTCAGGGGCTCTGCGGCGATGCGCGCGTAGAGCCTTTTCAGTAGCGCGATGGAGGCGGCCTGCGGGGTCTGTGCCATCCAGACGGTATTGCGGTCGATGGTGGATTCGACGCGCCCGTCTTTAGCAATCTTGATGGTATCGACGGCGGGCTTTGCCACAAGGCAGCTGCCCTTGGTTAGAAGCGTTTCGCACACGTCGCGGATGATTTCCCTGCTCACGAAGGGGCGTGCCACGTCGTGGACCAGCACGTATTCCGCATTGCTCGTAAGTGCGTTCACGCCGTTCTCTACGGACTGCCAGCGCTCCGCACCGCCTACGACAATCTTCATTTTGCAGGCGATAAGTTCGCCGAGCTTGCCGGAGTGTTCGCTGTTGAAAATTTCCTTTTCGAAATGATCCTTCCAGTCGGAGGGTACGGCCATCACGACTTCTGCGATTTCTTCCATCTCGAGGAAAGTCTCGAGGCTGTAGCGGTAGACGGGCTTGCCGCCCAGGAGCATCAGCTGCTTGGGAATGTTGCCGCCCATGCGTTTGCCGAGCCCTCCTGCGGGGAGGACTGCCGCGAATCTGCCTTTCAAGTTCTGCATGTCGGTAAAGATATAAAATTACGCTTCGCCGATGCGTAGCATTTTCAGGAGCGGGATTCCGGCTTCGCGGCTGTCGGCGAGGTTTATCTCGAAGTCGATGCTCCAGTCGTTGAATTCTTCCTCGTCCTGCAGCATCTGCTGTATGTGCATCACGTCGCCCTCGTAGGTCACGATGGTGTGGGCGAGTGCGCGACCTTCCACGTCCAGACGGAACTTGTGGTGCTCTGCCGTGTAGGCGGCCATAATCTCGGTGAGCATCGGCTCGGTCCACGGCTTGCCTTCGCCGTCCACGAGCATCTGGCCCTCTTCCAGGTCGTCGGCGAGGCTGTCGAGAACCGCGGCAAAATCCTGCTTCGCGAGGTTGCCCATAATCTGGAAGATGCGCTGGCGCACCATGCCGAGGAATCGTTTCTTGTCGTAGGTGATGTCAGCGGCGGCCTTGTCAGCACCGAAGGCCTTCTCTGCCTCGTCTTCTGCCGTGCCCGATTCCAGTCGTTTCTGGTAGTCCTCGGGGTGGGCCATCTTTTCCCATTCCTCCAGCAGGCTCGAGTCGGTGCGGCGTATCATGTCGCCGAGGTAGTCTTCCATCTCGTGGAGTTCGTCATTCTTGTAGCCGTCGGGCACCGTCTGGCTCAAAACCTTATATACGTAGTTGAGGTGCCGGAGCAAAATCGCTTCCATGCGCTGCAGGCCGTACTGCTTCACGTAGCCGCTGAAGGTGCTGAAGTTCTCGAACATCTCGCGCACGATGCTCTTGGGTTCCACGTTCACGTCGACCCACGGGTGCTGTTCCGCAAACTCGTTGTACGTGCTGTAGATAAACTCGCGGAGCGGCTTGGGGTACTCGACCTTCTCGATTTCTTCCATGCGCTGGTTGTATTCCATGCCCTGCGCCTTGAGTTCGTCGAGCCTTGCGGTGCGCGCCTTGTTCTGCTGGATGCGCAGAATCGCCTCCGGGTTCTCTACGATGCTTTCGCACAACGTAATCACGTCGAGCGCGTATTCCGGGCTTTCGCTGTCCAGTTTCGGGAGCGTATCTACCAGGTAGAGCGAGAGCGGCTGGTTCATCGCGAAGTCGTCTTGCAGGTCCATGTTCACGCGCAGGTGACTGTAGCCCTCGGCTACGGGCTTCACGAACTCCACGATGTTCTTTTCCACCAGGCTTCGGAAAAGCTGGAAGGAGCGGTGCTGCAGCTGCTTCTTGCTCGCTGCACTCTCGTGGCAGTCCTTGATGAGCGTGCGCATCGCCTTGCAGCCGTCGGTCTCGCGGCTCAGGATATTCAGGAGCATCCCGTGATCTACGCGGAAGCTCGAGGTGAGCGGTTCGGGCTGCGCGTCAATCAGGCGCTTGTACGTGCTCTCGTCAAAGGGCACATAGCCGTGCTCGGGCGGTTTGCGCTTCTGGAACTTCTTCCCGGTCTGGCGGCTCTTCGCTTCGAGTTTCAGGTTCTCGATTACATGTTCGGGAGCCTGCGCCACCACGTATCCGATGTTGTCGAATCCCTTGCGCCCTGCACGGCCCGCAATTTGGTGGAAATCGCGTGCGGTTAATATCGCGGTCTTGTCGCCGCTGTACTTGCAGAGCTGCGTGAAGAGTACCGTGCGTATGGGGACGTTCACGCCCACGCCGAGCGTGTCGGTGCCGCAGATGACTTTCAGTAAGCCTTGCTGTGCGAGCTTTTCGCAGAGGATGCGGTACTTGGGGAGTAGCCCCGCGTGGTGCAGGCCAATCCCCTGCTTGAGCCAACGCTTGACATCGGGACCGTAGGGGCTAGAGAACCGCACTTCCTTGATGGCTTCGTTTATCTTGACCTTCTCTTCCTTGGTGCAGAGGTCGAGACTCATAAAGTTCTGCGCATTGCTTGCCGCAGCCGCCTGAGTAAAGTGAACTACATATACGGGTGCCTTGCCCTCGTTCACGAGCTTCTGCACCTCGGTCGAAATCTCTGTGGTGCTGTAGCTGAAATCGAGTGGGACGGGCCTCTGCGAGGAACGGACGGTAACCGACTCCCGCCCGGTATGCTTTGTCATCTCGCGTTCGAAAAATTCAGTTGCGCCGACGGTCGCGCTCATCAGGAGGAATCGAGACTGCGGGAGCGTCAGGAGCGGTATTTGCCAGGCGACTCCGCGTTCGCGGTCGGAATAGTAGTGGAACTCGTCCATCACTATATCGGTAATCGTGAGTTTCTCGCCTTCGCAGAGCGCCATGTTGCTTAAAATTTCTGCGGTGCAGCACAGGATGGGGGCGTCGCGGTTCACGGTCGCGTCGCCGGTAGAAAGCCCCACGTTCTCGGGCCCGAATTCCCTGCAGAGTGCCATCCACTTCTCGTTCACGAGCGCCTTGATGGGGCAGGTGTACACGCTCTTGCGGCCATGCGCGATGCTGTCGAAATGGAGCGCGAGTGCGACCATCGACTTGCCCGAACCCGTGGGTGTATTCAGGATAACGTTCTTTCCGTCCAGAAGTTCGAGGATGGCCTCTTCCTGCGCGGGGTAGAGCGTGGTTCCGCGGGACTGCGCCCATTCCATGAATGCTTCCAGGATGTCCTCGGAAGCGGGCGCGGTGCGGCCTCCTGCCGATTTTGTGGCGAATCTTGCAATGAAATCCTTGAGTGTGGCCTTGTTTTGCTCTGCCATAATGCGCAAAGATAGTTCTTTTGTCCCGACTGTAATTTTAAGATTTCTATTATTTTGAAAAAATAAAAGGAACCTAGCATGAAAGGAATCGTTCTCGCCGGGGGCTCCGGCACAAGGCTCTACCCGCTGACCATGGTCACCAGCAAGCAGCTCTTGCCGGTCTACGACAAGCCCATGATCTACTACCCGCTTTCGACCTTGATGCTTGCGGGCATCCGCGAAATCCTCATCATCTCGACGCCGACGGATTTGCCGAATTTCGAGCGCCTGCTGGGCGACGGTTCTGCGATGGGCCTGAGCCTCAGTTACAAGGTGCAGCCGAGCCCCGATGGCCTGGCGCAGGCGTTTATCCTGGGCGAGGAATTTATCGGTAACGACTGCTGCGCGATGGTGCTGGGCGACAACATCTTCTACGGCAACGGCTTTAGCCCGCTTCTGAAGGCTGCGGTGAAAAACGCCGAGGAGAACGGCCGCGCGAGCGTATTCGGTTACTACGTGGAAGACCCGGAACGCTTTGGCGTGGTGGAATTCGACAAGGCAGGTAAAGTAATTTCTGTGGAAGAGAAGCCGAAGGAACCCAAGAGCAACTACGCGATTACGGGCCTCTACTTCTATGACAACCGCGTGAGCGGATTTGCGAAGGCCCAGAAGCCGAGCGCTCGCGGTGAACTCGAGATTACCGACTTGAACAAGACGTACCTCGACAGGGGAGAACTCGACGTGAAACTCCTGGGCCGCGGCTTTGCTTGGCTCGATACCGGCACGATGGACAGCCTGATCGAAGCGGGCGAGTTCGTGAAGATGATCGAGAACCGCCAGGGCATCCAGATTTCCGCAGTGGAAGAGATTGCCTACGTGAACGGCTGGATCAGCAAAGAAAAACTGCTCGAGTCTGCCGCCAAGTACGGGAAGTCTCCCTACGGTCAGCACCTGCGCAAGGTCGCCGAAGGGAAAATCAGGTACTAGTTCAAATTTGAAGTAAAAATCCCGCTTTTTTGACCAAAATCGCCAGTTTGGCTATTGACAACTTATCCATGCGAACATGCTTTTCGCATGGAATTTTTTCATGATTTGTGGATAATTTTAGAGTGGTGAGTTATATAAATGCCTCTCGGGGCGAAAGGGATGTAACATGAAGTTCGCTAAGACTGCAAAAATTGCTGCTACCTTCATTGGTTTCGGGCTCTGCACCTCGGCCATGGCCGAAAACCCGCTTATCCAGACTTATTATTCTCCGGACCCGGCGCCTGTCGTGTTCGGCGATACGCTTTGCACCTATTCCGGCAACGACGAGGGCGGCAGCTTCTTCACGATGCACGGCTGGCGCGTATCGTGCACCACGGATATGGTGAACTGGACCGACATGAATACCCTCATTTTGGAAGCGGGTGACTTTAACGGTTCTGCCAAGAAAAACGGCGACTGGGCATCTCAATGCATTCGCCGTAACGACAAGTACTATTATTACGTGACCGTGGAATCTACCCGCGGAGGCCGCGCCGTCAACGTAGCCGTGTCCGACAAGAAGGAAGGCCCCTTCAAGGACGCCTTGAACGGCAAGCACCTGGCGGGCCCCAACTGGGACTACATCGACCCCACCGTATTTATTGACGACGATGGCCAGGCATGGCTCTACTGGGGTAACCCGAAGCTCTATTACTGCCCCCTCAAGGAGAACATGATTGAATGCGCAAGCGAAATCAAGGTCTCCGATATGAGCACCTTTAACGGCAAGTATACCGAAGGCCCATGGATTCACAAGCGCGGCAAAAAATATTACATGATTTACGCCGCCGGTGGCATTCCCGAATCCATTGACTATTCCTGGAGTGATTCCCCGACGGGCCCCTGGACCTACAAGGGCGTCATTATGCCGAGTAGCGAACCGGGTTCCGCGTTCACCGTCCACTCCGGAATTGTCGACTTTAAGGGCCGCAGCTTCTTCTTCTATCACAACCAGAAGAACGTGAAGGGCGGCGGCTACAGCCGTTCTACCGCCATCGAGGAATTCACCTGGAATGCCGACGGTACCATTCCCACTATCCGCGCCACCAACAATGGCGTCGTGAAGCCCATCAAGAACCTTGACCCGTTCGTGCGCGTGGAAGCCGAAACCAAGGCCTGGGTTGGCGGCATGACTGTCAATACGTCGGGCGGTTACACCATCATCGAGCATGTCGGTGCCGAATACGGCAATGTGTTCCTCACCAAGATGAACAGCGGGTTCTATACGAAGGTGCGCTCTGTTGACATGGGCGACGGTGCCGACCGCATTATCGTTTGCACCAGGGGTAACGGCGGTAAGCTTGAACTGCATGCCGGTTCCGAAAACGGTGCTCTCCTTGCATCCATGAATATCCCTGCAAGTTCAGCTTGGGAAGAACATACCTTCGATGTGACCGATGCCGCCGGCGTCGACGACTTGTTCTTTGTGGTAAAGCAGGGCGGGTTCGATTTCGACTACTGGTACATGGAAAGCGAAAAGACTGCCGTTCCGCAGACGGCCTACAAGGGCACTGCCGCTGCGGTTCCGGGTAAGATCGAGGCCGAAAACTATGACGAAGGCGGCCACAACAAGGCCTTCTACGACAATGACCGCGAAAACCAGGGCAAGGCCTACCGCGAAGACGAAGTCGACGTGGTTGACATTAGCGATTCCAAGTGCGGAGACGCGGCCTGCACGGGCTATGCCATCGGATACACCAACGAAGGCGAATGGGTCGAATACACCATCAATGTCGCTGCCGATGCCAAGTACGATATCACCGCGAATGTGGCGACCGCATTCGAAACATCTGCGATGCAGCTGTTCATTGACGACAAGGAAATCACCGAACCGGTGGTTGCCCCGAAGGTCGATTCCGTGTGGACTACGTATAAGGTAATTGACGTGGGCTCCGCGGAACTCAAGAAGGGCGAACACGTGCTCAAGCTCCTGATTACGGGCGCCTACCTGAACGTGGACTGGATTCAGTTTACCGATCCGAATACGGTGGCTCTCGGTCAGGAGATTCGTGTTGCTCCCCAGCATCCGTCTGCCTATAACGTGTTCAGCGCGATGGGCAAGTTCCTCGGCCATATCGATAATGCGGGTGCGGACCTCTCCGCAACCCTCAAGCAGGCGGGCTTTGCGAACGGCATCTATATCATGCGCGGTGTCGACCATTCCAGGCCCCTTCGCGTGATGGTGAAGTAAAGGTCTTTTATAACGGATGGCGCCCCGCTAGCGATAGCGGGGTGTCTTTTTTCATCCGTCGCTTCCTATATTTTCATCGTGCAATCGCGAACTTATGCAGCCATAGACCTCAAGTCGTTCTTTGCTTCGGTGGAATGTATCCTCCGGGGTATTGACCCGTTGAAGGCGAAACTCGTGGTGGCCGACGAGAGCCGTACCGAGAAGACGATTTGCCTTGCGGTGACGCCAGCCTTGAAGGCCTACGGGATTCCCGGGCGTGCCCGCCTTTTCGAGGTGAACCAGAAGGTTCGTGAAGTCGAACGCAAGACGGGCGAGAAGATAGAATTTATCATCGCAAAACCGCAGATGGCCAAGTACGTGGAGTTTTCCACGAGGGTTTACAACGTTTATTTGAAATACGTGAGCGCCGAGGATATCCACGCTTATTCCATTGACGAATGTTTCTTGGACTTGACACGCTACCTTAAGTTGTATAAGAAACCGGCGCGCGAACTGGTGAAGACGATTATACAGGATGTGTTCACGACTACGGGCATTACGGCGACAGGCGGGATAGGCACGAACCTTTACTTGTGCAAGGTCGCGATGGACGTGATGGCGAAGCATGTGGAAGCTGATGAAGATGGCGTGCGCATCGCGGAACTTGACGAGATGAGCTACCGCAGGCAGCTGTGGTCGCACCAGCCGATAACGAGCTTTTGGCAGGTGGGGCGCGGGATTGCTGCTCGCCTGGAAAAGTGCTACTTGAATGGTGGGCGTGGAATCCGTACGATGGGCGATATCGCCCGTGTGAGCGTCAAGAATCCCGATGCACTTTACAAGATGCTCGGTGTGAATGCGGAGATATTGATAGACCATGCCTGGGGTTACGAACCCTGCACGATTGCCGACATCAAGAAGGCGAAACCCCGGAGTCGCAGTACCGGCGAGGGCCAGGTGCTGCAGGACCCGTACCCTTTTGACAAGGCGAGGCTCGTGGTGCGCGAGATGGTCGATACAGTCTCGATGGCGCTGGTTTCGCACGACCTGGTGACAAATGCCATGGTGCTTACTGTGGGTTACGACCGCGAAAATGTGGACAAGGGAATTTACCGCAGCGAGACCGTAGTGGATTTCTACGGACGGACAATCCCGAAGCCTGCTCACGGGACGGCGAATATCGGCTACTACACGAGTTCGCAGGCCGTGATGGCGGAAGCCGTGATGAAGCTCTTCGACCGCATCGTGGATCCGAACTTGACAGTGCGACGCCTGAACCTTGTAGCGACGGACATTGTGGATGCGAGCTACGAACAGTACGATCTGTTTACCGACGTGCAAAAACAACAGCGCGAAAAGAAGCGCCTGAAGGCGGAACTGCTCATCAAGAAGCGCTTTGGCAAGAACGCCATCGTGAAGGGCATGGATTTGCAGGAGGGGGCTACCACCATCGAGCGGAACGGGCAGATTGGAGGACATCGTGCGTGACGACTACAGCGACATAATAAACTTGCCGTATCCGCGCGACGATTGGAACTTCCTCATGAAGCATCCGCGTATGGCCGTGGTTGACCGGGCAAAGATTTTTCATCCTTTCGCTGCTCTCCGCGGGCATGCGGAAGCGCTTGACGCGACTGCCGAAAAGAAGCAGGATGCGGTGGAAAACGAGTTTGGCTACGATGACGATTTTGGCGCGTGATTTTACAGATAGTGAAAACGCTATTGATATAGTTATAATTTATAGCTTGGCATAAGAAAGTAGTATTGTCGCGGGGCCTTGTAATGCGGGGGCCGCATTTCTATTTTTTGCGCCGTCTTTTAAACTACATGGAGGCGTTTTATGGAAAAACGTACAGGCTTGTTTTCGAATGGAATCATCTGGTTCGGTGTCGCCATTTCTGTTTCTGAAATCGAGGCGGGCATCGAAATCGGTGCCGCGGCTGCACGCGATTCCTTGTGGCTCCCGCTAATCCTCGGCCATGTGCTGGGCGGCATCCTGCTCTTTTTCGTGGGCCTCATCGGTGCGCGCGTGCGTGTGAACGCGATGGAAACGACCGCCTCCGCCTTCGGTAAGTACGGCTCCAAGTTTTTTGCCGCGCTGAACGTTTTCCAGCTGCTCGCGTGGGTGGCCGTGCTGAACGCGCAGGGCGCTTCCGCCTTGGCGGGGCTCAACCTGCCTATTTCTTTCCCGCTTACGTGCGCCATTCTTGCGGTGCTTATCGCCATCTGGGTGTTTGTCGGACTCAAGCGTTCCGCGAACGTGACGACGGTCGTGATGGCGGCGCTTGCGGTTTTGCTTGCGATTCTTTCTGTCAAGCTGTTCGGGCTCAATGGCGCCGATAGCACGACCGTCGCCGGCGCTGCCGCCGGGGCCGCCGCGGGTTCCGTAGCGTTACTCGGCTTCTGGAATATCTTCGAGATTTCCATCGCCATGCCCATCTCCTGGCTGCCGGTGATTTCGGACTATACGAAGGATGTTGAAAATCCGGTGAAGGCGACGGCGGTTTCCGCGGCGGCCTACACGTTCGCAAGCCTCTGGATGTACATTCTCGGCATCGAAATTGCGGGCATCGGTGCGAACAACAACATCGCGCAGGCCATTCTCCTTGCAGGCCTCGGCATCCCGGGAATCATCATCGTGGTGCTCTCTACCGTCACGACAAACTTCCTTGCGGCCAATTCCGCAGGCGAATCCTCAAAGGCGATTTACGGCAAAATCAACCCGAAGATTGCAGGCGTTATCGTGAGCCTCTTGAGTGCGGCGCTTGCCATCTCGGGAATCATGGAACACTACATCAGCTTCCTCTACCTGATTGCCTCGGTATTCGCGCCCATGGCAGCCGTGTTGCTCGTCTCGTTCTACTTCGGGAAGGTTGGCACAGTCGATGCCCGCGAAAACAGCGCACGCGCCGCATCTCTCGGATTCTGGCTCTGGAACCTTTTCTCTTGGCTTGCGGGTTTCATTGTCTATCAGGTCGCCGAGCACCTTGATTCCGTGCCGCTCGGCCCCACACTCCTCGCCGTTATCGTATCGGCTGCCCTTGCTTACGCCCGCGTGCTTGTGAAGCGGTAGATTCTATTGTTCCACTGCGTTCCGCTCCAGAATGACACCGCTTTAATTTCTAAATTATAACTCGCTATGCCACAGAAGAAGATTGCCCTCATCAACGATATCACCGGATTCGGCCGCTGCTCGGTTGCCGTCATGGCTCCCGTCATCTCGGCCATGAAAATCCAGGCGGTCGCGGTACCTACGGCAATACTTTCTACGCATACGCAGTTCCCCAAGTATTTCTTTGACGATTACACCTCCAAAATGCGCGACTACATCCAGACCTACAAGGACCTGGACATGAGTTTTGACGCCATCGCAACGGGCTTCCTCGGCTCCGAGGAGCAGGTGGACATCGTCATCGACTTCATCAGGACTTTCAAGAAGAAGGGCGTGTTCACGCTTGTCGACCCGGTGATGGGCGACTACGGCAGGCTCTACACCACGTATACGCCGGAACTTTGCGAAAAGATGCGCGCGCTCGTGCATTACGCCGACATCCTCACGCCGAACCTCACCGAACTCTGCTCCTTGACAGGTTCCGACTACCGCGATGGGAATCTTACACCCGCCGAAATCGAGAACATGTGCAGGACGCTTGCCGAACAGGGCCCCGAACACATCGTGGTGACGGGAATTCGCTACAGCAGCAAGCAGATCATGAACTACGTGTACAGCAAGGGCGAAGAGGCTAAAATCGTGATGGCCGACCGCATCGGCGGCGACCGCAGTGGCACAGGCGACGTGATAAGCGCAGTGATTGCGGGCATGTACCTGAACGGCCACGATTTTTACGAGTCGGTGAAGAAGGCTGCCGAATTCGCGTCCAAGTGTATTGAATATTGTGTACAAAATAATGTTCCCGAACACTGGGGCCTGAGCGTCGAGATGTACCTTCGCGACCTCATAGAAGATTAAAGGGGGGGCCAAATGATAGTTTATACCGTGACAGGGAAAGTCGGCCAGGCCGGCTATTTGGATATCGCGAACAGCGGCGACATTGCGGGCAAGAACATCTACGTGAACATGACGAACCGTTGCCCGTGCAGTTGCGTGTTTTGCCTGCGCCAGACGAAGAAGATGATGGAAGGCAATTCGCTCTGGCTCAAGGAAGGTGAACCGAGCGTCGAGCGCGTGATGGAAATTTTCGACGCATACGACCTGAACGCAATCAACGACCTTGTTTTTTGCGGGTTCGGCGAACCGCTTGAACGCCTGCACGACGTGTGCGAGGTGATTGACAAGCTCAAGGCGAAGTATCCGAAGCTCAAGGTGCGTGTGAACACGAACGGCCTTGCGAACCTGATTCACGGCAAGGATATCACGCCCGAACTCGAAGGCCGCTTCGACACGGTTTCCATTTCGCTGAACGCCCCCAACGCCGAAGAATTCCTCGCACTCACGCGCTCCAAGTTCGGCATCAAGTCTTACGATGCGCTCAAGGAATTCGCCGTGCTAGCGAAGGCCCACGTGAAGAACGTCGTCATGACCGTCGTCGAGAAGGTGATGCCCGAAGAGAAAATCGAGATTTGCCGCAAACTGTGCGATGAACTCGGCGTCACGCTACGCGTGCGTCCGTTCGAGGAGTAAATGCTAACCTGGTGCGGAGAATGCTGATGTTGCGTTTGATTGTAATGTGTTTGGCGGTGGCGCTTGCCTGCACGAATTCGTTTGCGGCGAAGTCCGGCGCAAAATCTAAACCAGCAAAAGCATCGTCCGCAAAGTCGAAGCCCGCGAAAACGGCCTCTAAATCCAAGGCGCTCGAGTACAAGGACCCGCGCGACAATCAGACCTACCGCCTTGTGAAAATCGGGAACCGCACCTGGTTCGGCGACAATCTGAATTTCAAGTCCGAAGGCAGCTACTGCCTCGATGACGACGACAACAACTGCATGGCTTATGGCCGCCTCTACACGTGGGATGCCGCCCGCAGTGCGTGCCCTTCCGGTTTCCGCCTGCCGAAGCACGAAGATTTCGAGAGCCTCTGGAACGCAGCCGGTGGCGACTACAATGCAGGCTACCTGCTCAAGACAAACTATGGATGGAAGGGCGACACCAACGGCAACGATACGCTCAAGTTCGGTGCCATGCCTGCCGGCAATCGCTTTGACGACGCCACCTACGGCAACCTTGCCAAGTTTGCCTTTTTCTGGAGCTCGGATGATGCTCTGGAAGATATCGGGCAGGGCGAAGCCCGCGTTTGGTACCTCACGAACAAGTCGATGGCCTTCGGCTACACTTCGAAATCAAAAGTTTTCGGTTTTTCGGTGCGTTGTGTCAAATAGAGCGTTTTTCCTTGCTTTATTGTAAAATTTCAATCGCTTTTACAACGTTTTTTGGGTTAAAGCATCGCAATGTTTCTTTTTTTATTTATTTTTATGGAAACACAAAAAAAAGGAAGAACATATGAAGAAAAAACTTTTCCCCCTCCTTGGATCCCTCCTGCTTTGCGCAGGCTGTGAAATTACGGTAACGGATAACACCGAAATTAGCGAACCCTCTGACACTCCGGTATCTCTTGGTCAGCTTCCCAAGGATTACTATATCAAGGACCTGATGGCCTACACTTGGTCTGACGGTGCTGGTCAGGCAACCGTTTATTCCTCGACCTGTAAGGAAGAGAATTATGAACTCGTCTGGAAGGCCGACAATCAGAAGGAATATGTCGTCACCTTCTTTGATTACCCCTCTCGTGACTCTCTCGAAATGATGATTGGTGCTGCAAGCTTCGGCATGTACTATGATGCCGACATGAGCAATCCGTATCCGGCAGGCCGTATCTACCAGGCCGACCAGATTAACAAGGATGCCATCAGCGGTTTCGTTATCGGCTACGACACCTATGCCAGCGTAGGCTTCATCAACACGGAATGCCCGGTCGAAGATCTCGATTTCGCTGACGAAATCATGGACTTCCTCAAGATCAATGCAAATGACCAGGTAAGTTACAACTGCAATACGGTCACTGCTGCTGGCGTAGATATCAAGCTCGTGTCCAACAAGCCGACCTCCGTTTCTTACTCCATTTCGTTCGAAGGCAACAAGTGTGACATCACCGAAACGCTCCGTTTCGCCTTCTATGAAGATGACTGCAAGGCCGCTTACGATGACTTCCTGATTGACGCAGAAGCCGAACCGGGCCTCCGCTTCGACATGAACGATTACAGCTACAGCCTCGAAACCGAGAGCCTCCGCTGCCTCGACAACCTCCTCGACGACTTCTACATGGACGCCCCGCTCTTCAAGGGCAAGAAGGTCGAAAAGAGGAGCGGCAAGGAATTTGCCAAGTTCCTCAACAAGATGTCGAAGAAGATCCGCAAGTAGTCTAAACGGCAAAGCTTGATAAAGGGATTCCCCGGAATGGGGAATCTCTTTTTTTGTTAGATTTGAAACGATGCCGCAATCTGTCCGCAACATTGCTATACTCGCGCATGTCGATGCCGGAAAGACGACCCTTTCCGAGCGTATATTGTTTGCGGCGGGCGAGGTGCGCAGGCCGGGAAAGGTCGAAGAGGGCCTTGCCACGATGGACTACATGCCCGAAGAAAAGGAACGCGGCATCACCATCGAGAGCGGAGTCGCGCACTTCGAGTGGAAGAACACCTGGTTCAACTTTATCGATACGCCGGGGCATGTGGATTTCGGTGCCGAAGTCGACATGGCGCTCTCGGCCGTGGAAGGCGCCGTGCTCGTGGTGAGTGCGGCAAGCGGGGTCGAAACGCAGACGGTCGCCGCTTTCAAAAAGTTGCGCGAGGCGGGAGTGCGAACCATCCTGTTCGTGAACAAGCTGGATAATCCCGACTATTCGCTTGACGAAACTCTCATCAACATCGAAGAAATCCTGGGCGTTCGCCCCGTGCTGATGACACTTCCGCAATACGAGAACGGTCGCATGTCGGGGGTGCTCGATGTGCTCAGCCAGAGCAGGCTCGTCCATTCGGAAACGGGCGAGGAAGTGGTCGATGACGGCTGGAATGTCGAAGACGGATGGGACGGTTCTCAGGAACTCAAAAAGCATTATGTCGAAGCGTCCGAGTTCGCGAGCAATTTCGACGACGAGGTGCTGAAGCTTGCCGTTGATGGTAAACGCGTTCCGCCCAAGACGCTGCTGCGAGGCCTCAAGGCGCTTGCCAATAGCGATGATTATGCGCTCTGTTATGCGGGATCTGCAATGGAAGGCTACGGCGTGCGGAGCCTTGTCACAGCGCTTTCTTTCTTCTTGCCCGAACCGCCCGTATTTGCCGATGGCGAACTCGGACAGGTGATTCGCTTGCGCCATTTCAAGGGCGTTGGCGAAATTTCGCTGTTCCGCAGCCATGCCGACATGGAGCGCAAGGCGTGGCCCGCGGGTTTTGAGTTCTCGCGCCTCAAGGCGAACTTGCTGCAGCCTGTCGACGAAATCCGTTCGGGCGATATTTACGCGATGCGCACCCCGTTCGAGACAGAACTCGGACAGGTCATCTATGCGGATGGCGCTTCGCCCTCGCCGCAGGCCGAAGCGGCGTCCGACGATGACATGCCGACCTCCATCCGCGACAAGTACCAGCCGCTTTTGCAGACGCGCGTGGAATGCCTCGGCTCTGAAGACTACCACCATGTGGAAAAGAGCCTCAATACGCTTGGCCGCATGGATCCCAGTTTCCGCGTGCAGAAGGACGATGGCGGATTCTGGTACCTGCATACTGTGGGCGAGGTGCAGCTCGATGTGTTGCTTGCCCGCCTCAAGCGCGAATTCGGTTGCGAAGTCAAAGCAGGTAGCCCCGAAGTCCGCTGGCAGGAGCGCCTGTGCCGTAACGTGGGCCCTGTCGAAAATACCTTCCAGCTTGGCCCGCACAAGATTTCGATCAAGCTTTCGGCGACGCCGCTCGAAGGTGATGCGCATGATATCCGCTTGTCTGCGGAATTCCTGGAAACCGCTCCCCGCGAAATTTTGGCGGGCGTCCGTTCGGCTCTCCTGGAATCAACCGAGGTGGGAATCCTTGGCAAGGGAGCCCTTGTCGGTGTTTGCTTCGAAGTCCATGAATTTACATGGACCGAGGGGGCCTTGCCGCCCATGATCAAGAAGGCGTGTGCCGATGCAGTGACCAAGCTAATCAAGCCTGCCGATGTGGAACTTTACGAGCCCATCATGGAACTTTCGCTGGAATGCCCCGTGAACTTTGCGGGTCTTGTCACCGGCGATATCCAGGCCCGCGACGGCAAGGTGAAGGAAATCGGCGGTGATGGCAAGATACACTTCTTGAAGGCGGATGTGCCGCTGCGGAAAATCTTCGGTTACGCTACCGGCGTGCGCAGCATCAGCAAGGGCACTGCGCTCTACAGCATGAAACTGCTTGGTTACAAGCCTGCGACGGTTTGATATATATATTTAGGCTATGAACAATAAAATCCCCAATCCAAATACAGTCCACCCGATTGCTGGCTACGACAAGGAAATCTACGTCAAGCCTACCATCAAGAACCCGAACATCATCGTCGGGGATTTTACCTACATCGCCGACTCGGAATTTGAAAGCCACGTGACGCACCATTACGACTTTATCGGCGACAAGCTCATTATCGGGAAGTTCTGCCAGATTGCCGCGGGCGTAGAATTTGTAATGAACGGGGCGAACCACCAGATGAACGCCGTTTCCACATTCCCGTTCTACACGCTAGAAGGCTGGAACATGAAACCGCCTGCCGCTGGCGACATGCCGTTCAAGGGCGATACCGTCATTGGGAACGACGTGTGGATTGGGCAGAACGCGACTATTTTGCCTGGCGTGCATATTGGCGACGGTGCCATCATTGGTGCAAACAGCGTCGTCGGCAGCAACGTGGAACCCTACGCGGTCGTGGTCGGGAATCCTGCTGAAACAATCCGTCACCGCTTTGACGGCGAATTGACTTCGCTGCTGCTAAAGTTCAAATGGTGGGACAAACCCGTTGAAGAAATCAACGCGTTGATTCCCTTGCTGACGAACGGCGATTTGGAGGCCGTAAAGCGGGAGTTGAAAAAAAGGATGGTGTAAGTCCTACATTCTCGCGGCTTTCGCGCGGCGCCTGAAGTGCTCGATGAGCGGGGCAACGGTTTCCTTGAAGTCGTCGTGGGTCTCGATGCGCACGAAGTCAATCGACATGCGTTGGAACAGTTCCTTGGTCGCCTTGCCCTGGCGCTTTGCCTCGCGGGCGAACGCCTCGCGGAATGCCGCATCGCCGGTGTCAATCAATAGTGTTTCGCCCGTCTCGGGGTCTTCGAGCTCCACGAGGCCTGCGGGCGGGAGTTCCATTTCGCGCGGGTCCACCACGGAGACCGCAAGCACGTCGTGGCGCTTGCGAAGAATCTTGAAGGCGTTCTCGAAACCTTCGTCCAGAAAGTCGCTCATCACCACGACCACGGCACGGCGGTTCAGAATCTTGCCTGCATACTCCAGCGCCACCTGCGTGTTCGTGCCGTGGTGCTCCGGCTTAAAGTAAAGGATTTCGCGGATGAGTCGCAGCACGTGCTTGCGGCCTTTTTCCGGCGGGATGAACAGTTCGACCTGGTCCGTATAAATTAAAAGCCCCACCTTGTCGTTGTTCTTGATGGCGGCAAAGGCAAGGAGCGCTGTGAGGGTCGCCATGACCTCTCCCTTCATCTGCTTGCCGGAACCGAATTCCGAAGAACTGGAGGCGTCGACCATCAAAAGCATGGTCATTTCGCGCTCTTCGATAAACTTTTTCACGTACGGCGTGCCGGTACGCGCGGTCACGTTCCAGTCGATGGTGCGCACGTCGTCGCCCGGCATGTACTCGCGGACCTCGCTGAACTCCATACCGTTTCCCTTGAACGAACTGTGGTAGGCGCCGGTCATCACGGTGTCGAGCGTGCCGCGAACGCTGAGTTCGATGCGGCTGACGGTCTTTAGAACTTCTTTATCAAGCATTATTTTGTCATGCCCGCCTTGATCCTATCGGCCTTTGGCCTCCAGGATGACAGGGCATCTCCATTTTCTCATGTGAATATACAAAATTCGTGCGCAAAAGTCCAAAAAAAGAACTCCCGGCGTAAACCGGGAGCCCTCTAAGGAGAACAACGATTGGAGTACATTCTTAATCGATTAGCCGACGGTCAGCTTGCGGGCTGCGGCCTGGGCCTTCTTCGACAAGTCGAATTTCAAGATGCCGTTTTCGAGCGATACCTTGATGTTCTCGGTGTCGATGTCGTCGGCCAAGCGGAAGCTGCGCTCGAAGGTGAACTTCTCGTCCTTGCTGCGGACACGCGTCGCCTTGACGGTGATGATGTTCTTTTCGACCTGGATGTCCATGTCTTCTTTCTTCACGCCCGGGAGCTCGACTTCCAATGCGAACCCGTTTTCGGTCTCGTAGTAGTCGGCCTTCGGCGTGTAGGTGCATTCGCCCTTGGCGGCTTCGGCGTTGAAGTTGTCAAGGAAGTTCTGGATGCCATAGAATGCGGTCGGGAGAATCTGTGCGTTGATCATAATTTTACCTCTTTTGTTGCGGGCCCTTTTGGCGGGAACCCATTGTTTTTTGTCTTCGCACTACTATAAGCGAACTCCGTGCCAAAACGGGTGCTTGCTGCGTTCTGAAACGAAAATTGCCATTTTTTTGAGCTAAAAAAGGCGATTTTGCCGTCGCACCGTGCCAAAATACCCAAAGGGCATTTCAAAAAGGGACGCCCGGTGTTTCGTCCGTAAAACAAGAGCCTTTTCAATCTGAAAAGGGCCTAGGACATTTCGCGAAAAAAAACGGCCCCCTGATGAAGGGGGACCGCTTGGGTTGGTTATGGAGGAATCTTTTAGAACTGTTCGAAGAACTTGTGGACTTCTTCGGGCACCCAGGTTTGTTCCCAGTTCCAGCCGATGCTCATGTTGCCCGTGTCGTGGGCGGTCCACTGGTGGTTCCCGGGCCAGCTGCACCACTTGACGGGGAAGCGTTCGTCCACTTTCTTGAAATCGTAGCACACGTGGCCGGTGTTCCCACTGATTTCCTGCGGTTTTTCGCTGCTCGCGTCGGTGAAGTCGCCGTTCGCGTCGGCCTTGCCGTTCCTCTTCAGGATTCTCGGCAGTGCGCTGTTCTTGGCGCGGTTGTAGTCGCAGCGGTCGTCGTTCACGCCGTGCACGTTCATCCAGGCGATAGGCAGGTTCTTCATCGCGTTACCCTCGGGCAGCCAAATATTGTAGTCGGCCACGGCGTAGGTGGCCGCTGCGCGGACCCGGCTCTGCATGTCCTGCATCAGCGAGTAGCTGAACATGGCTCCGTAGCTGAACCCGGTGATGAACACGCGGCTCGTGTCGATACAGTAGTTCTCGTTCAGGGTGGTGAGTGTCTGGGCGAAAAAGTCATGGTCGGCCTGGCCCTTGCTCCATAGGCCGCCAATCGCATCGAGAGAGACGAAGATGTAGTCGCCGTTCTTGTCGAGCACCTGCTGGCCGTAGTAAGGCGTGGGGTGGTCGTAGTCGGGGTCGTGGTGCACAAAGTCTTCGCCTTTGCTGCCGTAGCAGTGCAGCGCGAATAGCACCTTGTGCGGCTTCTTGTTGTCGTAGTTCTTGGGCAGGGTGACGAAGTAGGTGCGGTTGTCGCTGCCTACCCGGATCTGGAACTGGTCGCCGTTCTCGACGCTCTTGACCTTTTGCAGCTTGGAATTGGAGCCGCAGCCCTTGCTGGGCGTGGGGTCGTTGCCCAGCGCATAGCCGAACTTGAACTGCGGGGCGGTTTTCGTGAGTTTCACATCGAGCGTAGTGTCGAGAGTACCGAGCGGCACGGTAAGCGTGTCGAAGCCTTCGGCCACGAAGCGGATGGATTCGCCCTGCTGCACCTGTTTCAGGAGGGCGCGGCCTTCGCTGTCGAGGGAATTGGTGTAGGAGCCGTTCGCGTTGAAGCGGAGGGTCTGTGTCGCGCTTCCCAGGGTCACCTTGGCGAAATACGTGCCCTTGGCCTTCACGCCGGAGGTGAGGTCCACCTGGCCTGCGCCATAGAGGGTCTGGGCGAACACCCGGTTTCCGAGCGAGTTGAAAATCATGACCTCGACGGGCTTGCTGCCGCTCTGCGCATAAGAGAGGATTCCGTTGCTTATGCCGATGTAGCCGGCGGTGGCGCCTGTAACCGGCCTGATTCCCGTTTCCTCGTCCTCGTGGATGGTAAACTTGCCCTGGTCGTCGGTCGTAGCGGTCTTGCCTTCCTTGAGGAGGCTCGCTGTGGCGCCCTTGATGGCTTTGCCCTGGTCATCGGAAACGGTTCCCGATACGGTATATGCAGAAACGGTCCCGCAGAATGCGAAGAGGCATGCTGCCGTGAAAAGACTGAAACCCTTGATTGTCATGAACACTCCTTTTCCCAAAAAACTATTAGGAACTACACCTTGCAATAAACTAATCTAAATCGTGATATATGAAATGTCGTGTGCTCGCCCGCCCTATTCATGGATGAATTGTCTACAAAAACAAATTTACAGGGATAAAGAAACGGCCCCCCGATGAAGGGGGACCGCTTGGGTTGGTTATGGAGGTACTCTTTAGAACTGTTCGAAGAACTTGTGGACTTCGTCAGGGACCCAGGTGTTCTGCCAGTTGCCGTTGTCGTAGGCGGTCCACTGGTGCTGACCGTTCCAGCTGCAGAACTTGACCGGGAAGCGTTCGTCGACAGTTGTGAAATCATAGCAGAGGTGGCCGGCGCCGCCGACTTCCTTCGGCTTTTCTGCGCTGGCATCGGTGAAGTTGCCATCTGCATCGGCCTTACCGTTGTTTTTGAGGATGCGCTTGAGTGCACTGTCACGAGCGCGGTTGTATTGGCAGGTGCCGTCGTTCTTGCCGTGCACGGCCATCCAGGCGATAGGCTTGCCCTTGTTCTGCGGCAGGTAGATATTGTAGTCGGCCGTTGCATACACGGCCACGGCGCGCAGGCGGTGCTGCATGTCCTGGGCCATGGAGTTGGTGACCATGGCGCCGAAACTGAAGCCCGTCATGAAGATACGGGTGGTATCGATGCAGTAATTCTCTTCGAGAGTCGTAATCAGCTGGTCAATGAACTTGTGGTCCTTGTCGCTGCTGACACTCCACGGCATGCCATCGGTATCGCCACGCGGGGCGACAAAGATGTAGTTGCCTTCCGTATCAAGCTTCTGCTGGCCGTAGTACGGAGACGGATGGTCCTGGTCCGGATAGTGGTGGACGAAGTCCTCGGCGTTAGAGCCCATGCAGTGCATGGCGAAGAGCAGCTTGTAAGGTTTCTTGTTGTCGTAGTTCTTCGGTAGCGTGATGAAGTATTCGCGGTTGTCGCTGCCCACTCTCATTTCGAAGCGGTCGCCGTTTTCGACGCTCTTGGTCTTCTGCAGCTTTGACGTCGTGCCGCAACCCTTACTCGGGCGCGGGTCGTTCTTCAATGCGTAGCCGAAGGTGAACTGTTCTTCGCCGCTGGTTATCTTGTTGAGGAAAATGTTGAGATTCGTGTCGAGCGTGCTGAGCGCCATGGAGAGCGTGTCGTAGCCGTCGGCGGAGATGATGAGTTTTTCTCCCGGTTGGACTTCCTTCAGCAGGGCACGGCCTTTGCTATCGAAGGAATTGGTGTAGGTTCCGTTTGCGCTGAAGCGGATGGTCTGCTTCACGCTGCCCATGGAAACCTTCGCAAAGTAGGTTCCTTTCGCCTTCACTCCGGAGGAAAGGTCCACCTGGCCTGCGCCATAGAGGGTCTGGCCAAACACGTTGTTGCCCATGGCGTCAAAAATCTTGACCTGGATGGGGTTGCTCCCGTTCTGGGAGTAAGAGAGGATTCCCGAATTGATGCTGATATAGCCTGGGGCCTGCATGGGGTGCAGCGCGTCGGGCGGCGGGGTAATTGTATCCTGTTCGTCTTCGTGAATGGTGAACTTGCCTTCCGCATCTGTTGTCGCGGTCTTGTTCTCCTTGAGAAGCTGGACCTTGGCTCCGCTGATGGCAGGGCCGTTTATACTACCGTCGGTGACGGTGCCGCTTAGGGTGTATGCGGATGCGGCAGATACCGCGAGGGCTACTCCAATAACCAGAAGATTCTTCATCTTCAACTCTCCTTTTTTTAGAATATCCCAATACTCCACCCTCAAATCTACCCATATTTATGTTTAAATCCACCGCATGTAAATTTTAGTTTATGGATAAATTGTCCACGCTATTTTGAGAATCGAAACGCGAAAAAATGAAAAACATGAAAAAAAAGAACGCCGCTTTTCCCGGCGTTCCTGAACTTTTTTCGGTGCCTTGGAACTAGTCCAGCTTGCCCTGGTACAGGTCGAGCACCTTACGGGCGAGCAGGCTTGTGTATTTCGCGTTCACGAGCGTCACCTGCGCCTTCTCGAGGTTGTTCTTCTGGGTGAGGTAGTCGGTATAGGTGAGTGCGCCCGCGCCCCGCTGTTCCTCGGCGACTTGGAGTGCCTCGTTCTCGGCTTCCACCTGGAGGATTGCCGCCTTCCACTGCATGTCGGCGCTTACCGCGTTCAGGTAGAGCTTCTCGATGTTGTTCTCGAGGTTCTTTGCGGTCTCTTGCATGCCGAGCTGCGCTTCCGATTCGCTGACCTGCGCGAGGAGCACCTTGTTGTTCGTGGATCCGCCGTCGTAGATGGGGATGTTGATGCCGAGCGATACGGAGTTCTGCCAGCCGTACTTGAGCTGGTCGCCGTATGCGCCCGACTCCCACGCCTGGAGGCCCGTGCTGGAGTTTGCCCCGAGCGTTACCGTGATGGAACTTCCCTTGCCCGCGACCTCGGTGTTCTTCTTCGCCGCGCGAACCGAGATGCTGTCGGACTTGAGGCCCGGGTGCTGCTCCCTGACCGCCTTCTTGAGGTCGGCGAGCGCGGGTAGCGGTTCGAGAGAATCGGGGGAGGCGATTGCGGATTCCGGTGCGGAGATATCGAACTCGGCGTCGTCGCTTAGTTCCAGCAGCTGCCGGAGAGTCGTCTTCGCGGTACTTACCGCAAGCTGCGCCGAGAGTTGCGCCACCTGCTTCTGCAAAACGTTGGACTGGCTCTGCGTGAGGTCCTTCTTGGTGATGGAACCCGCCTCGAAAAGCTTGCCGTAGTGCTCGAATTCCGCCTGCGAGAGTTCCACGGATGCGTCTGCGGTACGGAGGTTCTCCTGTGCGGCGAGCAGGCTCATGTAGGCGTTCAGCACGCCTTCCTGGATGCTGCGTTCGGTCTGCTTTGTGGCGAGTGCGGCGGACTGCTTCTTGAGCTGGTTCACTTCGACGGTGGCGCCGCTCACCCCGCCGTCCCATAGCGTGTACGAGCCCGAAATTCCGAGGCTCAGGCGGTAGTGGTCTTCGTTGTGGACGAAGGGGTGGTCGTAGAGCGTGTTCTGGATGCTGGCCGAAACGGTGGGGCGGTTGCCGATGCTTGCCTGCTTGATGTTGATTTCGGCCTGTTGTTCGCGGAGTTTCGCGGTCTCGAGCGAGAGGCTCTTTTCCTTCGCCTGCTTGAGGCATGCGTCAAGCGTCCAGGTGTCGGCCTGGGCGAGGGTTGCCGTCATGAGGGTCGCGAGAATGATAGCCTTTCTGTTGTTCATGCCATTTAGATGCGCGGATGCAACGGTGCGTTGCGTGTCCGGGGTGTATAAGATAAAAAAAACAGAAACGGAAAAGGCCCGGACGATGCCGGACCTCTTCGAGTGGACGGTACTGGATTTGAACCAGTGACCTCTGCCGTGTGAAAGCAGCGCTCTAAACCAACTGAGCTAACCGTCCAAAATGGTAGCGCAAATATAAAAAAGGTGCTTGACCTTGTCAAGGGGTGACTACAGGTACTTGTCTTCGGCGCCGCGGAGGATGGTAAGGAACTCGGCCGGGGTCTTGGCGGCGATGAGGTCCTTGCGCACGTTGCCGTCGGCCAGGAGGCGGCTCACGGAAGACAGCGCCTTGAGGTGGGGGCCCACGGTGTTGCCCGGGCTCACGATGAGGATGAGCAGGTAGACCGGTTCGCCGTCGAAGGAAGCGAAGTCGAGACCGTTCTCGACAGTGGCGGCCACCATGCACATGCGGTCTACGTAGTCGATCTTTGCATGGGGGACGGCCAGCCCGCAACCGATACCGGTGGAGCGACTCTGCTCGCGGTTCCAGACGGCTTCGAAAATCTCGTCGCGGTGTTCAAGTTTGTAGGCGCTGCAGAGCGTGTCGACGAGCTCGTTGAGGATGTCCTCCTTCGTCTTGCTCGCAGAGTTGATCAAGATGCAGTTGTCTACGAATCTTTCAGAAAGTCGCATTTTGTTTTTCCTTATTCTATCCCACCAAACTTATATTTTAGAAAAATTTAACACAAATTTCGAGATTGTATTCATAAAATAATTTTTGGACCCTGCGAAGAGGGGCCGAAATGTCGAATTATTAGAATTTTGACAGCAAATCTGCAGTTTCGAAAGGCGAATTCAGGTTTTCGAGTTCCCTGATGGCCTTTTCCATGCGCGCGACGTCCACCTGGCCGGGGGCCTGCGCCTGCCCGATTGACCCGTAGGTGAGGTTCGCCCCCTCCTTGAGCGACCAGATGCGGCTCGCCTTGCCCGTTTCGCCCATCCCGAACGCGGCGAAGAGCTCGAAATTCTGCGAATGGATGCGCGCGAACTTGTACAGGCGCTCGCAGTCGGTTTCGCTGTTGCTCATGGCGGCAATCTTCAGGCCGTCGGCCTTCATGCGCAGGCAGTCGCGGGCGAAGTCGTCCAGTTCCTGCAGGTTCGGAATGCGCAAAAAATTGTGCTGCGATACGAGAATCTTTGTCTTGCGGAGGTCGGCGAGATTCTTGAGGTTCTTGAAGTCGTACAGGCAGTCCTGCTCCAGGTCGAGCCATTCGGGCACATCGCCTTCGGCAAGAATCTTTGACCAGAGCGGGATGCGCGAGTACGCGTCCTTGTCGGGGAACTTGCCGCCGTCCCGTTCCAGGCGGATGGTGCCTACCTGCATGGCGCCCGGGGCAATCTTCTTCACGCGCCTTGAAAGCGCGGGCCATTCCTTTTCGGGAAAGAAGTCGTAGCGGATTTCGAGCGCGTTGCATGCCTCGATGTCCAGGAACACGGGGTTCATGGAGTCTTCTTCGATGGCGGAGAGGACTTCGGGGCCGATGAGGCCGACCAGGATTTTTTCGTTGCTCGCGGGCATGCGTTAAATATAGGAATTTGGCGCTTTACAATCCGTGCTTCCGGGACGATAATAAAATGAAATTTCTAAATTATACCCGAACAAAAAGGATTTATTATGGCCGATTGCAACGAAAAGAAAGAAAACCAGACTCCGGAAATGATGAAGAAGGCGGAAGAATTCCTCGCCTCCAAGCGCCGCATCTTCTTGTGGGGCGGTGTCGATGACGAGAGCGCCGAACGCATCGTGAAGCAGCTTCTGTACCTGGATTCCCTGAACCACGAAGACATCGTGTTCTTCATCAACAGCCCGGGCGGCGTGATTTCTAGCGGTCTCGCCATCTACGACTGCATGAACGCCATCCAGAGTGACGTCGTGACGGTCTGCTGCGGCCAGGCGGCATCCATGGGCGCCGTGCTCCTCACCGCCGGTGCAAAAGGCAAGCGCGTCGCATGGCCGAACGCCCGCATCATGATTCACCAGCCGCTCATTCACGGCGAGATTGTGGCACCCGCGAGCGACATCCAGATCCAGGCCGAAGAAATGCTCCGCATCCGCGGCATCACGGGCAAAATCCTTGCCGAGACCTCGGGCCACACGATCGAGGAAATCGACCGCGACACCGAACGCGACAACTTCATGAGTGCCGAAGAGGCCAAGGCCTACGGCCTGGTCGACAAGGTCGAGAGCCTCGTCTAACGGCGCGTTAAAGGATTCTAGAAATGGGCCTGTTTTCTGCCATCAAGAGCGGTCTTGCAAAGACGCGCGACGCCCTCATGGGCGAACTCAAGGGCATTGTCGGCGCGGGCAAGATTACCGACGACACGCTCGAGGAACTCGAGGAACACCTGATCAAGGCAGACGTGGGCGTGGAAGCCGCGTTCCTCTTGACGGATGCCCTCCGTGAACAGGCGCTGGGCAAGTCGCTCACCACCGAGCAGGTGCTCGACATCATGCGGAGCGAGGCGGAGCGCTTATTGAAGGACCCGCCGCTGTTTGAACTCAAGGGCAAGCCGCACGTGGTTCTCGTGATTGGCGTGAACGGCGCCGGCAAGACGACTACGATTGGCAAGCTCGCCGCCCGCTGGATAGGCGAAGGCAAGAAGGTGATGATTGCGGCCTGCGACACGTTCCGCGCCGCGGCCATCGAACAGCTGGAAACTTGGGCCGAGCGTAGCGGTGCAGAATTCGTGAAGCACCAGGAAGGGAGTGACCCGGCAGCCGTCGCGTTTGACGCGTGCCAGGCCGCCGTCGCCCGCGGGTGCGACGTGGTGCTGATTGATACCGCCGGCCGCCTGCACAACAAGGACTACCTGATGGAAGAGCTCAAGAAGATAGTCCGCGTGGTGAAAAAGGTGAACCCGGATTTTCCGCACGACATGTGGCTCGTGATAGACGGGAACACCGGACAGAATACCATCAACCAGACGAAGATTTTCAACCAGAGCTTCCCCCTGACGGGCCTCGTGGTCACCAAGCTCGACGGGACTGCGCGTGGAGGTGCCGTGCTCAGCATCGCAAGTTCGCTCCAGATTCCCATCCGCTGGATTGGCATGGGCGAGCGCATCGACCAGCTGGTGCCCTTCAGCAAGGCCGAATACGTGGAAGGCCTTTTCGAGAACGCGCTGGAAGAGAAAAACTGACGGAGCGGATTGCGATGGCGTTGCCGGTGCGAAAATTCCTTGTTCCTCTATGCTGCGCATTTGCGCTCCTGGCGGGCTGCTCCGACGATGCCCCTTCGGTCGATAAGAAACTGGTGAAGGCGTTCGTCGAGGTGCGGATGGCCGAACAGGCCTATGGCAAGGAGGCTCCGAACGTGAGACTGGCGCGCCGGACTATCCTTCAGAAATACGGCTACGACACGGAGTCGTTTGCGGCTGCCTGCGACAAGGTGCTTGAAAATCCCGAAAGCTGGGTCCCGTTCCAGCAGGCCGTGGTGGAACATGTCGATTCCCTGCTTGGGATTCCGAAACAGCCCAAGGATGACAAGAAAAAGGGGAAGAAAAAGTGAGCCCGCGCCGCCTCTCCATCGCTGGCCTCGTCTGTGCGGTTCTGCTGGTCCTTTCTGTTCCGGCATTGTCGGCCGTGCCCATGCAGAAGCCCCAAGTCCATTGGATGAGCTATTCCAAGGCCCTCGAAAAGGCGAAACAGAATCCGAAGCTCATCTTCGTGGACCTGTATGCGGACTGGTGTCTCCCTTGCCGAGTCATGGATGCGAACGTCTATTCCGACTCGACGGTCGCCTCTCTCCTGAACGACAAGTTCTATGCGGTGAAGCTTGACGTGGAATCCAAGGAAAAGATTGCGTGTGACGGCGAGCATAAGATTGTGAAGGATTGCATGACCCAGGTGTGGGAATTGAGCACTTTGCCGTCGTTCGTGCTGCTCGCTCCCAAGGGGCTTTCTATATTGACAGTGACGGATTCCATGAGTCCGCAGGAAATGCAGTCTCTCCTGTACCAGTTTTTGGCGAAGGAAGAGGAATGGAGCAAGCGATGAACGAACAGGTCCTTTTTTACATACAGGTTGCCTACTGGGTGCTGTTCTTCTTGCTTGCGCTTTGTTACGGGATATTCCCGGTGACGCTCCCGTTCGTGAGTGAACTGTTCAAACGCCGCCGTCGCCACATAGACGAACATTTCGAATTGCCGAATGTCTCGCTCCTCATATCTGCGTTCAACGAGGAAGGCGTCATCGAAAGGAAAATTCAGAATATCCTCGAAATCGACTATCCCAAGGAAAAACTCGAGGTGCTGATTGGCGACGATGGCTCTGCCGACCGCACCGCGGAGATTGTCGCGCGCTACGCCGACAAGGGCATTACCCTCGTGAAGGCGCCGAAGAACGCGGGCAAGGCGGCGATGCTCAACCGTCTGCAGAAAATTGCGAAGGGCGATATCCTTGTATTCTGTGACGCGAACACGATGTTTTTCCCGAACGTGGTCCGCAAGTTGGTGGAACCCTTCAAGGACAAGAAAATCGGTTGCACCTGCGGTCACCTGATTCTTTCGGACAAGAGCGGGACCATGCTTGGACAGGGCGAAAGTTCGTACTGGGACCTGGAATCCGAAATCAAGAAATTCGAGGGAATCCTGGACCGGCTCATCGGCGGTAACGGCGCCCTCTATGCCATCCGCCGGGAACTCTATACGGAACTGCCCGTAAAGAAGAGCGTCATGGACGACTTCTTCATTACGACGAAGATTCTCCAGAAAGGTTATTTCTGCACGTTTGTCGCGAGCGCCATCGGAACGGAGCAGACGTCGAAGGAAGGGAGCGGCGAGTTCCGCCGCAAGGTGCGTATCGGGCGGGCGAACTTCAACTACCTGCTTTCTTACCTGCCGCTCCTGAACCCGTTCAGGCCGCTGCTTGCCTACCTCTTCTTTTCGCACAAGATTCTGCGCTGGTTCTCCCCGCATATCATTATCCTCCTGTTCGTGCTGAATGCACTGCTGCTACCCCTGGGCTTGTTTTACCAGGTGTCGTTCGGTCTCCTTGTGCTCGCGTTCCTCATTTGCGTCACTAAGGCCGTACCCAGCGCCTATTATTTCATGTCGATGAATTTCGCTCTCCTCAAGGGGTTCTTCCTTTCGTTCTCCCGCGAAAAGAGCGGCGGCTGGGCTCGCGAAGCCCGCAGCGACGAGTAGCTTATGAAAAAATTCCTGACTGCTATTTTGTTTGCGATTGCGTTTGCCGCGATTCCGGCGAACGCCTTCACGATGGATGTTCAGGGTGGAGTTGTAAACCATGTGAGTGAACTCTCGAAGTTCAACATGAGCTTTTACGGGCACCTGTGGTATCCTATCGACCAGATGCTCTTTGTGGGTTTTGGCGGCGGCTACCAGGAGCTTGATAACGTGGGCTATGTCCCTCTTTCCGGTAGCCTCTGGGTGCGCCTTCCTTTTGGGCGGCAGGTGATGCCGGTCGCGACGGGCGATATCGGATACATGATAGGTGAGCGCCACCAGATGTTCTGGCGTGCGGGTGGCGGCCTCGATATCAAGAACGGGGACTACTCCTCTATTCTGCTTATGGCGGGATACCAGTACCTGCATCACGAAGGCCGCGGCTTCGTGTACCTCCACGCAGGAATCCTCGTGGAAATCTAGAATCGCTCTTGCGTTTTGGAAATGGGGATCGAAGGTAATGACAAATAGAATAATCGCCATACTCGTCTTATGTTGCTCGTTTTCGATGGGCTGTTTTTATGATGATGCGTCCATGCTATTGTTTTCGAAGGATACGACTGTAGATTGCACCAAGGTAAAGATTCGTTATTACAAACCCATGGGAAATTGTCATAGTTTGCTTGTTGGCTCGTCTGTGCCCTCAAATAGAAAATGTAGTGACCCCACAGTTACGAAGGGTGCTGAAATACCCGTTTACGATTTGACGGTAAATGATACCCTGTACAAGATTAAACTGAAGCGGATATATTCTGCCGATACTTTGATAAAACGAGACGTGATAATTGATACGGTCGACTTGAAAGGAAACCGTCAATAAGATTGAAAAAAGCCCCCTTGCGGGGGCTTCTTGATAATTGCGATAAACGATTACAGCACGCCGTGAGCTTGGCGGGCGATCACGTCGAGCTGCTGTTCGCGCGTAAGCTTGATGAAACGCACCGCATAGCCGGATACGCGGATAGTGAAGTTCTGGTATTCTTCCTTTTCCGGGTGTTCCATCGCGTCCTTCAGCTTTTCGATGCCGAATACGTTCACGTTCAGGTGGTGGCTGCTCTTGCCGAAGTAGCCGTCGAGCACCTGCATGAGCTTTTCCGTGCGTTCGGTGTCGTTGCTTCCGAGTGCCGCGGGGTTGATGGTCTGTGTATTGCTGATGCCGTCGAGGGCGTATTCATAGGGAAGTTTCGCCACCGAGTTGAGGCTTGCCAGCAGGCCGTTCTTTTCGGCTCCGTAGCTCGGGTTCGCACCCGGGGAGAGCGGTTCGCCTGCCTTGCGTCCGTCTGGGAGCGTGCCAGTCGCCTTGCCATAGACAACGTTGCTTGTGATAGTGAGGATGCTGGTTGTCGGCTCGGACTTGCGGTACGTGGGGTTCTGGCGGATTTTCGCCATGAACGTCTTGAGCAACCACACGGCGATATCGTCGGCGCGGTCGTCGTCGTTTCCGTAACGCGGGAAATCGCCTTCGATCTGGAAATCCTGGGCAAGTCCCGTTTCCTTGTCGCGGATGACCTTCACCTTCGCGTACTTCACGGCGCAGAGGCTGTCGACCACGTGGCTGAAACCTGCAATGCCGGTCGCGAACGTACGGCGCACGTCGGTATCGATGAGTGCCATCTCGGCGGCCTCGTAGTAGTACTTGTCGTGCATGTAGTGGATCAGGTTCAGCGTGTTCACGTACAGGCGGGCAAGCCAGTCGAGGTAGAGGTCGAACTTGTGCACCAGTTCGTCGTAGTCGAGGTATTCGCTCGTGATGGGCGGGTACTCGGGGCCAATCTGCTGCCCCTTGCAAATCGCTTCGTCCTTGCCTCCGTTGATGGCGTAGAGGAGCGTCTTCGCGAGGTTCGCGCGGGCGCCGAAGAACTGCATCTCCTTGCCGGTCTGCGTTGCAGAAACACAGCAGCAGATGCTGTAGTCGTCACCCCAGATGGGGCGCATCGTGTCGTCGTTCTCGTACTGGATAGCGCTTGTCTTCACCGAGATTTCGGCGGCGAACTTCTTGAAGTTCTCGGGCAGGCGCGGGCTGTAGAGCACGGTGAGGTTCGGCTCGGGCGAGGGGCCCATGTTCACGAGTGTGTGGAGGAATCGGTAGTCCGTCTTCGTTACCATGTGGCGTCCGTCCTGGCCGATACCTGCGACTTCGAGGGTCGCCCACACCGGGTCACCGCTGAAGAGTTCGTTGTAGCTCGTGATGCGGGCGAACTTCACCATGCGGAGCTTCATCACGAAGTGGTCGACGAGTTCCTGGGCTTCCTCTTCGGTGAGGATTCCCTTCTGCATGTCGCGGTTGATGTAGATGTCGAGGAACGTGGAAACGCGACCCACGCTCATGGCGGCGCCGTTCTGTGTCTTGATGGCGGCGAGGTATCCGAAGTAGAGCCACTGCACGGCTTCGCGGGCGGTCTTCGCGGGCTGCGAGATGTCGTAGCCGTAGATCTTTGCCATTTCTTTCATGCCCTGGAGCGCCTTGATCTGTTCGGCGAGTTCTTCGCGCTGGCGGACGACTTCTTCGGACATGTCGGTCTCGTCGGTGAGGGCCTTGTCGGCCATCTTCTTCTCGATGAGGTAGTCGATGCCGTAGAGTGCCACGCGGCGGTAATCGCCCACGATTCGACCGCGACCGTAGGTGTCCGGAAGCCCGGTGATGATGTGCGCCTTGCGGGCCGCGCGCATGGCCGGGGTGTACGCGTCGAACACGCCCTGGTTGTGCGTCTTGTGGTAGTCCGTGAAGATGTGGTGCAGTTCTTCGCTCGGCGTGTAGCCGTAGTTCTTGCACGATTCTTCGGCCATCTTGATGCCGCCGAACGGCATGAACGCACGCTTCAGGGGCTTGTCCGTCTGCAGGCCCACGATCTTTTCGAGGTCCTTCATGGCGTCGTCGATGTAGCCTGCCTTGTGGCTCGTGAGGCTGGAAACCACGTCGGTGTCCATGTCGAGCACGCCGCCCTTCGCAATCTCTTGCTTCTGTAAGTCTTGGACCTTGTTCCAGAGCTTGTTTGTAGCGTCTGTCGGCCCTACGAGGAACGACTTGTCCCCGTCATATTGCTTGTAGTTCTTCTGGATAAACAGGCGGACGTTGATGTCCTCTTTCCAGCGCTGGCCTACGAAGCCATCCCATTCTTCCTTGACAATCATGCTTTACCTTCTTTGCATCCTTATTCAAAAAGTCCTTGTTTTTTTCAAATTTACCAAAAAGAAAGGGCAGTTCTGGGGTGTTACGGGCCTTGCTTCTCGGTTTTCTTGTTTTTGTAATTATTACAAATATAAACAATAAATTATAAATTTGCAACCGGGAAATGTCTTTTTTTTGTAACTTGTTGAACCATAATGACATATTGAAATGCGAAGTTTTGGATATATGATACTGTTGATACAGTCTGGTTTGGGAATTTACGTTTTTTTTACGTTGAGAGGAAAAAAAATGTGTATTTTTAAGGCATACTAAATGTTCTCCTCCTAAAGGAATCCCTGGACTTGTCCGGGGGTTTCTTTTTTTGGGATGAAATTTCTATCTTTGTGCCGAAAAATAAAAGGGACACATTATGCCTACTATGACTTCTGCGCAGGTGCGCGAATCTTTCATCAAGTTCTTTGAATCCAAGGGCCACCTCTTTGTGCGTTCTTCGCCGGTGGTCCCGCATGACGACCCGACGCTCATGTTCACGAATGCGGGCATGAACCAGTTCAAGGCCATCTTCCTGGGCGACAATCCGAAGGGCTGGAAGCGCGTATGCAACAGCCAGAAGTGTCTCCGCGTGTCCGGTAAGCACAACGACCTCGACGTGGTGGGCCGCGACAACTACCACCACACCTTCTTCGAAATGCTCGGCAACTGGAGCTTCGGCGACTACTACAAGAAAGAAGCCATCGCCTGGGCATGGGAACTTTTGACCGAAGTGTGGAAGCTCCCGAAGGAACGCCTGTTTGCAACCGTGTATCAGGACGATGACGAAGCCTGGCAGATTTGGAAGGACGTGTCCGGCCTCCCGGATGACCGCATCATGCGTTTTGACGCCCACAGCAACTTCTGGGAAATGGGCGACACCGGTCCGTGCGGCCCCTGCTCCGAAATCCACTACGACCGCGGCGACCTCGCTACGCAGGCCGAAACGTTCAAGGATCCCATCAAGGGCGTGAACGGCGAAAACGACCGCTACATCGAAATCTGGAACAACGTGTTCATGCAGTACGAACGCGTGAGCGACGGCAGCCTCATTCCGCTGAAGGCTAAGAACGTCGATACCGGTATGGGCTTCGAACGTATCTGCGCTATTCTGCAGGGCAAGACCAGCAACTACGACACCGACGTGTTCACCCCGATTATCGCAAAGGTTGCTGAACTTAGTGGCGTGCCGTACAACGATGGCGAAGCCGGTACTCCGCACCGCGTGATTGCCGACCACATCCGCGCAATCTCTTTCGCTATTGCCGACGGCGCACTTCCGAGCAACGAAGGCCGTGGTTATGTGCTCCGCCGCATCCTCCGCCGCGCCAGCCGCTTTGCCCGCCTGCTCGGTCAGAAGAAGCCGTTCATTTGCCAGCTCGTGCAGGTGCTTGCCGACACGATGGGCGACGCCTTCCCGGAAATCCGCGAACGCAAGGAATTTGTTGCCTCTGTGATCAAGAGCGAAGAAGAAAGCTTTATCCGCACGCTCGACGCCGGCCTCGAACGCTTTGCCGCAATCTCCGCCGAACTCAAGAAGGGCGACAAAATTCCTGGTGATAAAGTCTTCCTGCTTTACGATACCTACGGATTCCCGCCGGACCTTACCGGCATTCTCGCCGAAGAAAAGGGCCTTGCGATTGACGAAGAAGGCTACAACAAGTGCATGGAAGAACAGAAGGCCCGTGCCCGCGCCAACATGAAGCAGGGCATCAACACGATGGGTACCGAAGGCTGGACGCAGTACAGCGAAGAAAGCACCAAGTTCGTGGGCTATGAACTCTCCGCTTGCGAAACGAAGGTTGTGCGTTGGCGTGAAGACAAGGGCGTGCTCAGTATTGTGCTCGAAACTTCTCCGTTCTACGCCGAAATGGGTGGCCAGGTCGGCGACAAGGGAACGCTGGTTTCTGCTGATTTGGAAATCGACGTGTTCGACACCGTGAAGGTGAACGACACCGCCCTCTGCCGCGGCAAGGTGAAGAAGGGTACGGCCAACGAAACGACGATGGGCGCTGTGTTCATGGCGACCGTCGATAACGACCGCCGCGCTGACATCCGCAAGAACCATTCCGCCACCCACTTGCTGCAGGCGGCTCTCCGCCAGGTGCTCGGCACTCATGTGCAGCAGCAGGGTAGCTTTGTTTCCAACGAACTCCTCCGCTTCGACTTCAGCCACTTCAACGCGATGACCGCTGAAGAAATCCAGAAGGTGGAAGACATCGTGAACGCGAAGGTGATGGAATGCCTGCCGGTCAACACCCAGGTGATGGGCGTTGACGAAGCAAAGGCAAGTGGTGCCATGGCTCTGTTCGGCGAAAAGTATGGCGACGAAGTCCGCGTGGTTAAGATGGGTGACGCTGGCGTCGAATTCTCCCGCGAACTTTGCGGTGGCTTGCACGTGCAGAACACCGGTAACATCGGCCTCGTGAAGATTATTAGTGAATCCAGCGTGTCTGCTGGCGTGCGCCGTATTGAAGCAGTCTCTGGCCGTGGCGCGCTCTCGCTGCTCCGCGCCGGTACGCAGATTTTGACCGCTCTCCGCGAACAGCTCCGCTGCAAGGACGTCGAAGTTCTCGACCGCATCCAGCAGACCTTCTCCAAGACGCAGAGCCTCGAGAAGAGCCTGCAGTCCGTGAAGCTCGAACTTGCGACCCTCATTGCGGCCGAAGTGTTGAACGGTGGCATCAACGTGATGGGCGTGAACCTGTTTGTGCGCGAACTCAACATGCCCGAAGACAAGTACAAGGACTTGCTCGACGGCATCCAGAACAAGCTTGCAACCGACAGCGTTGCCGTGATTGCGAACAAGGTGAACGGTAACGGAAGCATCGCCGTGATGGTGGGCAAGGACGTTCAGGCCAAGGGCATCAAGGCCGGAGACCTCGTCAAGGACCTTGCCGCTGCTTGCGGTGGCCGCGGCGGTGGACGCCCGGACCGTGCTCAGGCCGGCACCAAGGAAGTCGACAAGATTGCCGGTGCCATTGCGAACGCCAACAACTGGATTCGCGCGAAGCTCGGCGCCTAATAAGGCTTCCTTATTTTATCTGAATCTTCTGCGCGAATCTCTCGTTGCCGGATTTGACTTGCACGATGTAGCTGCCTTGTGCAAGGCCCTGCAGCGAGAATGCGTGCGTGCCGGCATCGAGAACGCCTATGTTCAGCGTCTTGATGCGGTGTCCCGTAATGTCGAAAATGGCGATGGCGGTTACGCCCGCTTGCGGTAATGCAATGGCGAGGTCTTTGCCCTGCAAGGAGATTTCTGCTTTTCTGACAATGTTTCGGCCTGCGCGGATGACGTCCGGGGTGATTACTTTGTCCCAGCCGGGCATGTCGTCGAGTGCGATGATGCGTTCGTCGTCGAGGTTCCTTTTCCACATGTCGGTAGGAGTCTTTTCAAGGAAGTTTCCGCTCCACGTCTGGCTCCAGGTCATCCAGTAACTCCAATAGGCCTTGTCTTCGGCGATGCTGTCGATATCCGGAATGGCGCCGTTTTCGCTCAGGGCGATGAGTTTCTTGGTTCCGACGTCGCTCACTATCTTGTTGAAGTAGTTGGCGGCGGAATTGTGGTTGTTAAGCGGGTCGTAGATATCGACCGCGACAATGTCCACGTACTCGTCACCCGGGTACCATTCCGCATTGAGCGCGCTGTAGTCGTAACCGAATTTCGGGTCGGTGTTGATGTTCCATACCCAGATGAGGTTTGTGAGTTTGTTTGTGTTCACCATGCGGTCGAATACGAGTCGGTAAAGTTGCACGTAGCACTTGGGGCTAGCCGTGCCCCACCAGAACCAGCCACCGCTGGCCTCGTGCAGCGGGCGCCACACGACGGAGATTCCCTTTCCCTCGAGTTCCTTGAAATAGCCTGAGACAATGTCCACGTCGGCGACGATGTCCTTGTAGACCTGCGAAGTCAAGTCAATCTCCTTGCAGGTGGAATCCTTGAAGGCCTTCGTGTAGTTGAAGCAGGTGTTGTTGTCGGCCGTCTTCGTGACGCCTTCGGTGCAACCCGCATTCCTGTAGCCTTCTTGCTGCGTGTAGAAAATCGTGTCTTCCCCGACTTTCCAGTGCCATGTGTAGGTCGGGATGCCGCCCATTTCCCACAGCTGCTCGGTCATCACCAGGTTGTTCTCGGTATAACCCCGGAACCAGCCTTCCTCGTGATGCCCGCCCGCGGCAAAGAGCATGTCGAACCCGCCCACGGCAGGGTAGTGGCCGCTGCGCTTGTAGAACTCGGCGATGTCGGTCTGACCCTTCCACGAGACTTCCTCGTCGCTAAACTTGCAGGAATCCGCCGGAGTGCATTCGCCTGCCTTCAAAAGCTTCATGTTGCCGTAGTCGTAGTTGAAGTTCTGGTCGCTAATCATCATGCCGCTTACGGTCTTCTTCATGAAGTTGTTGCGGAGGAATGTGTATATTTTTTGGGCGCTTTCGCTCGCGTTGGGCGATACGGGCAATTCGCTGATGTTGAAAACGGGGTCAGGATGGCGTTCCACGGTAATGTAGTCCACGCCGATGGCACCGTTCCCTACGGTAATCGTGTTTTCGCCGGCACGCATCTTGGCGGATGCCGCCACCACGTAGCTGGAATCGCAGTTGCGCGGGGTGGTGAGCATCGAGCCCGCCTCGACTCCGTTCACGAGGATCTTGGAGGTCGTCCAGTCGTACTGCTTGATGAGCACCTTGGTCGTGATGTCGTACATCGCGGTTTCTTCGACCTTGATCGTGAAGGTGAACTCGGTACCGGAGGACTTCGTCACGAACTTCGCTCCGGTGGAATCCGCCGAGACGTCTCCGGCATTTACGCCCGGCTGCGCTTCGGCTTCGTAGACAGTGGGGGCGGCAAAAACGGATGCCGTCACGGAGAATGCGGCTATTGCCACAAAAGACTTGAATTCCATAAGCACTCCATACATCTTATGCTCTAAATATATCCTAAAAAAGGGCTGGTTGTTTTTTTACAAGAAAAAAGAAAGAAAACCTGTTGCGTGGCGCACAATGTCAAAAAAAAATGCCCCCGCAGGCGTGAACCCGCAGGGGCGAGGAGTCAGAAATCCGTTATCTCACAAGTACGGGTTGCGTCGCGGTGATGCCTGCTCCCTTCGCTCGCACGATGTACATTCCCTTGGGCATGTTCTCGAGGCTAAACGCGTAGCTGCCCTGCGCAAGCGCGCCGTGGAAGAGGGTTGCGATGCGCCTGCCATTCATGCCGTAAACGTCCACGCTCACGTCGCCCGCCTTCGCGGTCACAAGCGAAATCGTGCTACCGTAAATTTTGAAAGATGCTCCCGCCTTGACTGCGGCCACATGCGGTTCTTTCCCGATGGATGTTGTGCCGAATACGATCTTGATTTCGGGGATCATCTCTTCGGTGTTCTCGAAACCGCGGCTGAAGGCATCGTACTTGTCTTCGTTGAAGTCCCAGAGAACCTGGTCGCCCGCCTTGAAGTTATCGTACAGGAGCGTTCCGGTGTAGCCCGGCGCGTAGTTCGCGATGACGACGCTCAGAGTCTGGTTGCGATCTGCAAAGCTGGAAATATCGAAGGAGCAGACGGTCGATTCGCCCGCGGGCACAACGCAAGCACTGGCATCGTCGTTCACCGGAGTCCAGGTCCAAGCATCCGTCAGCTTGAAAATCAGGTGCAGTTGCGCATTGGTGGCGCCCGTGTTCGTTACCTCGAACGTGAACGTGCTGGCCTTGCTCAGGTCCCATGTCTTCTGGTATTCGATCTGCGCGTTGTCGCCACCGTAGGTCACCGACATCTTGCCGTCGCCGCCTTCTTCGCTAATCGACACATCCTTAATCTTGATGCTCGCCTCTTCCGTTGCGGCGAGTGCCTTCATGGCGTCAAGCGCGGGGTCAATCGTGTAAGTGTAGCCGCCGAAGTTCGATTCGGTCTTGTCACCGATGTACTGCCAGGCGAGTGCGCCCGCATAGCCGCCGTCAAACGCCTTGCGGTAGCATTCCTCGGTCGAAATCTGGGTCTTTGCCGCCATGCTTGCGGTATAGGTATCGCCCTTCCAGCCGCTTGCGGGGAATTCGCCGATAATCATCGGCTTGCTATCGTAACCGTACTTGCTCGCCATCTGGGCTGCCGTATTCACGAACGGGCTCACCGCATCGTTCTGGTAATACGGGTAGTAGTGCGTCTGGAAAAAGTCGAGCGTGCCGTTCGCCTTGCCGCCCGCCGCCACGAGGGCCGCGTCGTTCCAGTGTTTTTGATACTGGATGTTCACGCTACCCGTAGAAACGAGCAGTTCCGGGTTTTCGGTATGGATGGCTGCCGCTACCTTGTTCGTAAATGCCTGGATCTTGGAAAGCGCCATCTTCTTGGAGGTCCAGCCGCTGCATTCGCTCGTCATGCCCTCGGGCTCGTTGAAAACTTCCCAGGTCATGAGCGCCTTGTGGTTGCCAATCGCCTTCACCACCGGGATGAGCGCGTTGTCGATAAACGCCTGCGTGCCCTCGTCCTCAAACAGGTTCGTATTCGCGGTGATGTCGAGCTTTTCGTCGTAAAGTCCCCACTGGTTGGGTTCCATCAGGTTGTGGCTGAAGAGACACATCGAGACCATCACGCCGTATTCCTCGGCGATGTCCAGAGCCTTCTTCATGTTGTTGATGGTGTTTTCCTTGAGGCCCGAAACCAGGTGCGTCGTCTGGTCGATTTCCGGGCTCTGGCTCATGTTGTTGAAAAGCCACCAGCGGATAGCGTTACCGCCCGCGGCGCGTGTGCCTTCCACAGCCTTGCGCCAGGCGTTCTCGTTCAGCGGGGAAGCTCCCACGTCGGAATTGTAGTCGCTCCAGGCGAGGTTTGTGCCCGAAAAGAAGATTTTCTTGCCGTTATAGAGCAAATCGGTGCCGCTCACCGTGAGGCCCGGAGCCGCAAAAGCGGTTCCACCGAGCAAAAAGGCCCCGCAAAGAGCCGCAAAACTCAATTTTTTCATATAACTCCTCAAAACGCCCCTTCGGAGGCGTTTACCCGAAAACTATAAATCGCTGGCGCAAAAAGGACATTTTTCGCCTCGGGGTGTTGACAAAAACCGCCGGATTTGTCCACACCGGGCGAGCGCGAAAAAGCTGAACCTGCGGCCATCTTGCGCTTGTTTTGCGGCTTCTATACGAAAAAAGCCCCACAGGCGAAAACCTGCAGGGCTTTGGAGTTAGGAGGAAACTTTACTTGACGAGAATCGGCTTGGTAGCGGCAATACCCGCGCCCTTCACGCGCACGATGTAGCTGCCCTTCGGCATGTTCTCGAGGCTGAACGCATAGCTGCCCGCGGCGAGGTTGCCCTTGTAGAGTGTCGCGACGCGCTTGCCGTTCAGGCCGAACACGTCGACCGATACCATACCCGCCTTCGCGGTAGAAAGCGAAATCGTGTTGCCCTGGATGCCGAACTTGGCGGCAGAGGCGGCCACGGTCTTGACAGCGTCGGAATTGCCGTTCTCGTCCACGAGCTCGATTTTCGAGACGAAATCCTTGCTCTGGGTGGCGGTCGTGAAGAGTTCCGTCTTCTTGTCGAATGCGGAAATCACCTTCCCGTTGTCGGCGACGAGGTCGTCAAAGGTAATGGTGCCCGAGAATCCCACGGCGGCGACCATCAGCGTGACGGAGAAGAGGTTGTCGAGGTCCGTGGGATGTTCCACGCCAGCATCGTCTTCGTACTTGGTGATGTCGAATTCGCAAGTAGAGGAGGCGCCGTCGTTGAGCCAGCATCCGGTAGAGGGGGACATTTCCCAGGTCCAGAGGCTATCCTTCATGCCGTTGCGCACAAAGGCGAGGCCTACCCAGACACCACCGTCTGCACCGCCCGAACCATTGTTCGTAATCTTGACGGAGACTGTCGATGCGCCAGTCAGATCCGGCACCTTCTGCAGTTCGATGTTCGCACCGTCCTCTCCGAGTGTCTTGTAGGTCACGGCCATCATCATGTTCTTGTAGTCTTCCGAAGAACCGCTACCTGCTCCGTATTTGGCGTTTTCTGTAGAGGTGGGGCAAACCTTCGTTGCGGATGCTGCTTCGTTGTAGTTGTCCCAGCCGGGCATTTCGTCAAGCGTGATGATGCGTTCGTCGGCGAGGTTCTTCTGCCATACGCTTGCGGCGGTCTGGCTGACGAAAGCGCTTCCCCAGGATTCGTACCACGGCATCCACCAGCTCCAAGCGGCTCCCTCGTCGTACATCTTGTCTACATCGGGGATGGGGCCGTTTTCGCTGAGGGAAATAAGCTTGTTCGTACCGCCCTTGTTGGCAAAGTCGATGAATGCGGCGCTGTTGCTCTGGTGGTCGTTAGCCTTGTTGTAGATATCGACGCTCAGCACATCGTAGTAGGTTTCGCCCGGAGTCCAGGAAATCTTGGAGGCGTCCTGCGGGTTGAAATCCCAGATAAGGTTGTTCACGCCGTTCTTGAACACCATGCGTTCGTAGAGCAACTGGTAGAGCGCAGCGAACTGCTTGCCCGTGTGCGTGCTCCACCAGAACCAGTTTCCGCCGGATTCGTGTAGCGGGCGGAAGATGGCGGCGACACCTTCAGTCTGGAGGCCGAGGAAAATTTCGGAAATGCGGTCGATGTCACCGACGAGCGCCTTGTAGGCTGCCGAGAGGGTATCCCAAGTGGTAGTGCCCTTTATGAATGCTTCGGTGAAGTCGAATTCAGTGTAGGTTTCGTGTGCGCCCTTCACGTAGAATTCCACTTCGTCACCGGGGCGCCAGTGCCACGTGAAAGCCGGAATGCCGCCCTTCTTCCAGGTGGTCTTCGCGATGTCGACGGCCTTTTCGGTGTACTGCTGGAACCAGCCTTCGTCCTTGTTCGCGCCGGTTGCGTTCATGAGGTCGGCGCCGATGAGTGCCGGATACTTGCCACCGGCCTTGTAAACTGCCTGCACGTCTTCGTGCTGGGTGGCATCGCCCATGGTGTAGGCATCCATATTACCGGTCATCACGCCGGAGATGGTCTTTTTGCCGAAGTTGTTGACGAGGAAGTTGTAGAGTTTCTTGGCAGCGGGGGTCGCGTTTGCTGTGACGGGCGCATTGCAGAGATCGAAAGCCTTCGCTTCGTAAGGCTTGACTTCGATATAGTCCACGTCAATCCAGCCCCAGCTATTGGTGATGGCGATTGTATTTGCGCCTGCGGCAAGGGCGAGGACTGTTTCAACGTCCACAAATTTGTCCTTGTCCGTAACGGGGAAGGAAACCTGCGCGGAGGTGCTTCCGACACCGACATTGTTGATTTTGTCTCCACCGTAGTTGTTCATGTAGTGGATGACGACCGTGTATTGGCCTGCCGCATCGACAGTCACGGTCGGGAATGTGATATCGCCGCCGTTCATCTTGACATACTTACCGCCGGAGGCCGCTGTGCTGGTAGCGACAGCGGCATCTTTGGTAATCGTTCCGTCTTCGGCCTCGTATTGTGCGGCGAAACTGCTGACCGCGGCGAGACCAAACATCCATGCAAATTTTGTGATTTTCATACACGTCCTTTTTTGTTTTTCTTGAATATATATTAATAGTGGGTGTCCCGGCCCCCTTTTTTGGGGTCGCTGCAAAAAGATGTTGGGTAAATCACAACAACAAAAATGGCGAAATTTGCGTAAAAATGGCAAACTTCGTTTGCCGAAGGATTACTTGTACTCTGCGCCGAAGGTGAACGTGCGTTTTTCGCCGGGCGGGATGACGATGAGTCCGCGGTGATGGTTCAGCGCGTCGGGCTCCGATGTCATGGGCTCGATGGCGATGCTCTCGCGGGTCGGGGGCGTGTATATCTGGATGGCGTTGTACTGCCCGAGGCGGGCGTCCTGCCAGAGGGTAAGCTTGCCGTTCTTGCCTTCGAGCGTAACGATGCCTCTTCCTGCTTCTCTCGGATTGCTGTTGTCCACGAGGCAGAAGCAGTCGTTGATGAACTCGTCGTTAATCTTGCGGCCTGCAGTAAAGCGCGTGTCCGCATGGAAGTTGCCTGTCGGGAGGTCGGCGCTGTCAAGTTCCGCAAGGAGCGATTCGGGGAGTGTCATTACCAGGTCGTTGATTTTTTCACCTAGCATGTAGTACGGGTGCCAGCCTTCGGAATAGGGCATGTCCGTGTTGCCCATGTTCTCGACGGTCGATTCGACCTTGTACGCGTTCCCGGAGAATGTTATTTTGTTTGTAGCACGGAACGGGAAGGGGAATCCCGCGAAGGCACCCGGCCAGTCGCAGGTAAAAACGGCAGAGCAACTTTCGTTATCGCTTTCGAAACGCTCGAATTTCCATTCCTGGTTCTGCAAAAAACCGTGCAGGGCGTGCGGGGCCCAGCTTACGTTGTTGATGAGCTGGTAGGTCTTCCCGTTCCAGGTGAACTTCGCGTAGGCGGTGCGCCCGGGGTAGGGGGCTAGCCTGCAGCCCGCGTTGGTGTCGGGGCCCATCTTGAAGATGTCGTCGCCTTCGCGGTAACCGAAGAGCAGGTCAAGCGTTTTTTTGCCGGAGGCGGGGATGCGCCAGGCGTTGAGTCCGCCGCCGTAGCCGCTCAAGACTTCGAATTCGGCGCCGTCGTCGCGCTGGAGGACAAAACACTGCACTGTGCCGATAGGGCGGGAAATCAGTTTGTAGTTGCTCATGTGGGGTAAGATAGAAAATGCTATCTTTCTTGCCATGGATTCCCAGACGATAGTCGCCCCGATGACACCTGCCGGCGTGAGTGCCGTGGCCGCGCTTCGCGTGAGCGGTCCGAAGGTGCGTGAAGTTGTCCGAGCCCTGTTTGGCGAAAAGCGTGCAGCTGCGCTTGAACCGCGTATGGCAAATCTCGGCAGTACGCGAGACCCGCAGTCGGGCAAGCTTATCGATAGCCTATTGTATATCTTCTTCGAAGGCCCGAATTCCTATACCGGCGAAGACGTGCTGGAACTCTACCCGCACGGGAACCCGCTTATCGTACGCGACCTGCTGCAGGCAATCCGCGGGCTCGATGGCGTGCGTCTTGCCGAGCCCGGGGAATTCACGCACCGCGCCTTCCTGAACGGCAAGATGGACTTGACGCAGGCCGAATCCGTGGCCGACGTGATTCACAGCGCGAACCGCGCAGAACTCGAGAACGCTCATCGCCTTCTGGGGGGCGCCCTCTCGAAAAAGATTGCGGCACTCGCTTCGCAGGTCAAGGACATCTCGGCGCGCCTCGAACTCGATGTGGATTTCGCGGAAGAGGAGGCCGACCCGGACTTTGCGGGCTGGGAAGCGCGGTTTGTCGCTGTCCGCGAATCCATCCAGCAAGTTTTAAACAGCTTCCACGGGAAGGCTTCGCTCAGCAGGCTCCCGCTGGCCGTGCTCTACGGCGCGCCGAACGCGGGCAAGTCAAGCCTCGTGAATGCCCTCCTGGGCGAAGACCGCGTGCTCGTGAGCAACGTACCGGGTACGACGCGCGACTTTGTGGAAGTGCGCCTCTTCTTGCCCGGTGGCGAAATCCGGCTGGTCGATACCGCGGGCATCGCTGCGCAGGCAACGGACGAGCTCGACGCGCTCAGCCAGAAGAAGAGCAGGGAAATTCTCGAAGAAGCCGACATGAAGATTCTCGTGGTGGACGGCAGCTCGCAGGAATGTCATTCTCGCGAAGGCGAATTAGCATCTCGTCATTCTCGCGAAGGCGAGAATCTTAGGATGTCCGCTTTCGCTGACATGACAAATAACGCGGACCTTGTCGTTTATTCCAAGTCCGACCTGTGCGCATCCCCGATTCCCGATGGCGGACTGAGCGTTTCTTCCAAGACGGGCGAGGGCCTTGCGGAACTTCGCCAAGCGATGAACGCCTACTTGTTCAAGCAATCTGCGGACGCAGAAGACCTCTGGATTACAAGCGAACGCGAGAAGGCCTGCCTCGAAGACGCCCTTGCGGGTATCGACCGCGCGCTCGACCTGCTCCGGAACAATCCGGCGGTGGAACTGCTCGCCTTCGAGATGCAGGTGGTGCGCCGTGCGCTCCAGAGCATAACGGGCGAAATTTCGTCCGAAGACATTTTACAATCTATTTTCGCGGGGTTCTGCATTGGCAAGTAGCACTCTCAGTATTATCGGCGTCCTGATCGGCGTCTTCGCGTTCGGGACATACATGGTCCCGCTCAAGAAATACCCGAACTATTCTTCGTGGGCGTTCCTCGCCATGATGGCCGTGGGCGCGCTTGCCTGTTCTGCGATAATCGCCTGCGTCACCGGACAGTTCAACCTGCAACCCGTCGGCGTGATTTGCGGGCTCCTCTGGGTTATCGGCGGTGCGCTCTGCTTCTGGGCGGTGCAGGCCGAGGCGGACCTCGCGGGCACGGGACTGCGCTCCATGAGCGTGAGCATCTTGCTTTCGTTCATTACGGGTGTCACGCTGTTCGCCGAGCACTCGCTTTTCTACTTCTCTATCCCAGCCATCGTGTGCATGCTCGTGGGTATCTGGATTCCGGCGGGGCACATCAAGCATATCTGGAAAAACTGGCGCTCGCTCCTTTCGGGAGCGGTGTTCGGCTCGTACCTTATCCCGTACAAGCTAAGCGGGCTCGGGGACATGGAATTCCTGTTCCCGTTCTCGGTGGGCGTGTGCGTCGGGAGTGTCGCTCTCTTTATCGTGCTCTCTCTGGCCCGCGGCAAGCGTTTTGAAATGCCTGCGGTACCGTCGCTTTTCGCCTTTGCTGCCGGCATGCTCTGGATGCTCGGGACACTCGCCATATTCTGGGCCATCGCCGACGATGGCATGTTCGGATATGCGGTGGGCTACCCGCTCCTGCAACTTAATTTGGTTGTAAACCAGATGTGGGGAGTCTTTGCTTTCGGGGAATATGCGACCCGCACTGAACGCTTGAAACTGGCCGCGTCGACGGTCATTATCCTTGCAGGTGCCGCCCTGCTTACACTTTCAAAGATGTAATTTCCGACTCGAATGCTTCGGCGGATTTTGCGTCCTCGTTGTAGAGGGCGCAGATTTTTTTGGTACTCAGTTCCAGAACCTTGCGGGCAAGTTCGTTGTCGCCCTGCTCGCGCAGCATGCGCAGCGATGCGTCGATGCGCTTCACGTCCAGCGGCTCGGGGTAGTCCTTCATGAACTTGTACAGCAGTTTCACCTGCCGGTCGTAATCCTCGTCGGTTTCGCAGGCGAGCAGGAAGGGTATCACTTTCACGTTCAGCAGGTTCCCGAGGTCGCCCACGAACGTGTTGAGCGAGGCGCCTTCGGGGAACAGCTCCACCGTGTCGCTCATGATGTCGTCGTTGTCGAGGAACTGCCCGTTCTCGAACTGCGAGAGCATGTCGTTCAGGAGTTCCATCTCGTGCTTCTTCGTCTGCTCGCGGTAACGCGCCTGGTAGTAGATGGGGAGCGTCGTGAGGCAGAAGTGCGCCTGGTTCGCGCCGATGAATTCACCGACGTAGTAGATGTCCGCGTCTTCGTTCAGGATGTCTTCTTCCTTGGTGAAGTTGCCGATACGCGCCGGAATGGGGATGACTTCCATGTTCGAAAGTTCATGCAGCCTGTCGCGCATGGTTTCCACGTCGAGGTTCTCCGGCAGTTCGACGCCGTTCTCCTCCATCGTTTCGAGGAGTTCGTTCAGGCGCTCGTCCATTACCTGGTTCCTGCGGTGGCGCGAGGGTACGGTCGGGTTGAACTTGCGGAAATCGCCTTCGAGCGTCAAGAGCCCGTTCTTGATCATGTCGTCGAACGGCGTGTTGCTTTCTTCGGCGTCGGGCGTGGGCAAAATCCTTGCGTAGGCAATCATCCTGCCGCAAAGCTTATCGTCGTTTCCTTTTTTCTGTTCAATACCGAGCATGCGCATAATATAGCAATTTCTATCTTTGCGTTTATGGAAAGCGCAACCAGGCAAAAGATTCTCGACCTGTGTAACAGGCTCTCGAACGTCACGTACGAGAACCTCACGAAAATCATACGCCTCGAATCTACCGGCAGCGCTACGGCCGCGCGCAATCTCGACGACAGCGACCAGAACGATATCGATACCTGGATGGGCGGCGGCACCTGCTTCAGCATGACTTGGCACCTGTACCAGAGCCTGCGCGACATGGGGTTAAACCCGCGGCTCGTGATGGGCCACAAGCGCAAGGAAAGGAACATCCACTGCGCGCTGATTTTACCGGATGCGGATTCAGATTTCCTCTTCGATCCCGGCTACCTCATCTTCGACCCGCTCCCCATCCCGCTCCCGAAGCCCTTCGGTGCAGGTGAGGCGCTTTTTCCGCTGGTGCCGAACAGCGTGCGTCTCGTGCGGCCCGACATGGATTCCATGGAACTCTGGACCGGCGGCGCGCTCAATGGTGCAGGGAAACTCAGCTCCCCGATGAAGTTGCGCTTCGAATACCCGGTGGCAGGCGTGAGCGTCGAGGAATTTAAACAGCACTGGTCCGAAAGTTTCTACCGCGAGATGATGACCTACCCGGTGCTGAACCGCCTCGACCGCGAGCGCGGCGTGCAGTACTATTACCAGAAGGGCAACCTCGTGACCCGCGACGCAAACGGCAGCCGCATGGAACGCATCGCCGAACCCGAAAGGGTTGAAAAATTGAGCGAAATTTTCAGGCTTTCGCCCGAACTCGTGTCCAAGGCGCTTGGTATCCTCTCGAAATAAGTATATATTTGTTTTATCGTCATCCCCGCACAGGCGGGGATTTTTAAGCATTTCAGGAACATAAGGAGTCCCATATGAAAAAGATTCTGGCCGCTTTCGCCATCCTCGCTTCCGCAGCCCTCATTGCCTGCGGACCTTCCAAACTCGAAATTCAGGAAATGTCGTCTGCGTGCGATGTGTCCGTCGAAGTGGGCAAGGTGCTCGACGATACCATCAGCCTCTATGTGGGCAACATGTTCTTCCTGAACGCGAAGCAGACCGTGAACGAGGAACTCTTCCCGCTTTCGGCCAGCATCCGAGACCCGATGAACATCGACGTGAAGGGCCGTACCGACGTGATTGCATCCGGTGCCGACTTCATTGCCTATCTCCGCCGTTCCGCCCCGAACGCCGTGAACTTCGGCATAGTCGTGAACGAGGCCGCGAAGAACGAAATCGGTTTTGACGAGACTAAGACTGTCAACCGCCTGGTCGAAGTTTTCAAGACCCTCGAAGGGGGCTCCGTCATCCTCTTCCACGAGAAGGACGGCCAGCTGACCGACGCGAAGAAGTTGTTCTAAGGTTTATTTCAGCTTCTTCAGTTCGTGCCGGAGCATGAGCACGCCGATGATGGCCGCACCCGTGTCGGCGATGGGCTGCGCCATGAACACGCCCTTCAGTTCAAAGAAGTGCGGGAGCACGAGCAAAAAGGGAATTAGCAGAATCACCTGCCTGCAGGCGTTCAGGAACATGGACCTGAGCGCCTTTCCCGTACCCTGGAAAAAGCTGCCCGAAACGAGCCCGAGCGGAATCATGAAGAACGCCGCCCCGAAAATCCGCATGGCCCACGCGGCGACTTCTTGCAGCTTGAGGTCGGTAGGTGCGAAGGGGGCCACGAACACTTCGGTCTTCCACATCAGTATCGCCCACGCCACGAGCATAAAGCTCCCCGCGTAGATGAACGTGAACTTGAGGGTGCCCTTCACGCGGGCGTTGAGGCGCGCGCCGAAGTTGTACCCGATGATGGGTTGCGTCCCGTGCACAAAGCCGAGCAGCGGGAGCAATATGAACGAGGCGATGCTGTTCACGATGCCGAATGCGGAAATCGCGAGGTCGCCGCCCGAGAGAGCCCCCGTATCGTGCAGGCTGATCGCCCCATAGGTGGTGAGGCTCCAGTTGAGGATGGCGTTCATCAGGCTGTTGCACACCTGCATAATGCTGGGCGGAATGCCGAGGATGATAATCTTCCTCACGTACGCGAAGCGCAACTTCATGTGGCGCCAGCGGATGCGGATGGGGGTATCTTTCTTTACGAAGAACTGCGTGATGAGCGATGCCGCCACCAGCTGTGAACCGATGGTGGCCCACGCGGCGCCCTCTATGCCCCAGCGGAACTGCACAATGAACAGCCAATCGAGCGCGATGTTCGTGACAGCTCCGATGACTTCGCGGAACATGGCCGTCTTGGGGTGACCCATGCTACGGATAAAGTGGTTCATGCCCGGGGCGACCGTCTGGAATACCGCACCGCAAAGCAATATGCGCATGTAGCTACTGGCAACGGGGAGCGTCTGATCGCTTGCGCCGAACAGGCGGAGCAGGGGCTCCATGAATATCTCGCCGAGCGTGAACGTGGTGGCGGCCATCAGTAACAGGAGCGAGAACGAGTTGTTCAGAATGATGCTTGCCTGGATGTACTTCTTTTGCCCGAGGCGGATGGCGAACAGCGTGTTGCCGCCTACGCCAATCATCATCGACATCGCCATGATGAACAGCATGATGGGGAAGCACAGCGTGATGCCCGCGATGCCGAGGCTTCCGACTTCGTGGCCCACGAAGAGGCGGTCTACTATATTGTAGAGCGCGTTCACCAGCATGCTCACGATGGAGGGCACCGAGAACTGCAATACCAGTTTCGGGATGCTCGCGGTACCAAAGGAATTGAGGCGCTCGGAATTCAGTTTCGACATTTCGGCGCCAAATATAGGAAAAGCGCGCAAGACGGGTAAGGCGTGAAAACTTGTTTCCCGAACACTGGTGTCCGGCCTGCATATGAAACGACTGTTGCATATAGGGATAAAATATGTAAAATAAACAAAAAGTTTGTGATTTTGATTAAATTTTATTGATTTTGTTTTATAAACTATTGCTTTTTTTGAATGAGGGTTGTATATTTGGAAAAGAATCGAACATATATTTAATAGAAAAAAGGAGAATGGTATGAAAAGGAAACTTTTGAAATCGACATGTAGCATTGCTGCGGTGGCCCTTGCCGCGTTCATGTTCGCTGCCTGCGACGAAGACAGTCCGAGCGCCCCGGTCGGCGGTGACGAGAAGTCTTCTGCTGTCGAGAGTTCCGATGCGAAATCTTCGGGCAATGATGAGCCCGCTTCTAGCGAGACGGCTCCCGAAAGCAGCTCCGACGTTGCGGAAAGCTCCAGTTCCTTGCCGGAAACGCTGTCCAGCTCTAGCCTGGAGGAACGCTCTAGTTCTAGCATCTTCAAAGCGTGCATCGACATGGATGGGATGTGCCCGCCTTGTGAAGGTGACTTTTGCCCTGTGACAAATGTGGCCTGCAACCATTGCGATGTAGACGGCGAAGTGGCTCCTGACTGCAAGGGTGGCCCTGACTATGTATGCAGCGACAGACTCTGGAGGCAGATAAAGTCTACCTGCGAACATATTACCGATTACGACGGGATGAGCGCAGAAGGAAACTGCGTCGGGAGAAACGGTGAGGTCGTTACCGACTGCGTGACCGAACAGCAATTCAAGTGTGTCGATAATTACTGGAGTGTCATGAATGTTGTCTGCCTTCCGGGTGGCGACTGCAACGGCGACGGCATCCCCGACGGAATTCGCAGGCCTGACTTGGAGCCCTGCGACACGGACACCCTGCTGGAGTTCTTTGGCCGCGCTTACCAGTGCATTGAAAACAAGTGGGTGTACCTGCCGCCTCCGACCACGTACATTAATGAAAAGGCGACCGACGTCTCGGCCATGTATCGCGGCGGTCCGGCGGTTTCTCCGCGCGTCGTGAAGGTGGAAAGCGCTAGCGGCGCGGTTACCTTCCGTGACGATGGTGTGCTTGTGGACGACCTTTGCACTTTCAACGGGCTCAATGCCGAACTCAGGGGCGATACCCTGGTTGCTACCATCCTGTATCCGGGATGCACGACGACCGGCGGCTCCATGGGCGTCATCACGTTCACTCTTAGCGGGACATTTGCCGACGTGAAGTACATCAAGTACTCGAACGAATCGAAGATCAAGCCGGTTGACGAAGCCGAGGAACTGCTGCCCTGCGGGAACACTTCCTCTTGTGAGACTTGCGGTGGAGACCGTGACGGCGACGTGGGCTGCTAAGGGCCCTGCGTCTTAAAAGGCCACGCGGTTCCTGCCGCTTTCCTTGGCCACGTAGAGCATCTTGTCGCACTGCGCGATCATCGCTTCGATTTGCGGAATGTCCTCTCCCTGTTTGGAGCAGAGCCCGAGCGAAATGGTCACCGGGATGACCGTATCCTTCCACGAGAACTTGTGGCGTTCCACGGCCTTGCGGAGGCGTTCGGCGCTCTTCTGCGCGTCTTCGGGCGAAATGTTCGAGAGCAGCAGCAGGAACTCCTCGCCGCCGTAACGGGCGAGCAGGTCGGATTCGCGTTTCTCTTCCTTGAGAATTCGCGCGATTTCCTTGAGAACCATGTCGCCGCACTGGTGGCCCCAGGTGTCGTTCACGCGCTTGAAGTGGTCTGCGTCCACCATGATGGTGTGCACGAATTCCCCGCTGCGGCGGGCGAGCGCGAGTTCTCCGAGGCTTCGGTCCATAAAGCTGCGGCGGTTGCTAATCTTGGTGAGCGGGTCCATGGTGGCTGCTTCGTAGAGGGCGCGGTCGAAGGCTTCTTCGCTCTTGTCCTTGAATTCCACCTTCAAGACCATCTTGCCGACCTGCAGGCGCTTTTCGGAATCGAGTTCTGCAATCTGCACGGGCTGCCCGTCCACGAAGGTGCCGTTGGTGCTGCCGAGGTCGCGCACGGTCACGTGGACCCCGTCAAAGTCGATGGCGCAGTGCTTGCGGCTCACGAGTTCGTCGTCGAGTCGGACTCCGGCATCCTGCCCGCGGCCGAGGATGGTCGTACCTTTTTCAATGGCGATTTGCCGGAACTGTTCCTGCGGGTAGAGCACTATCAAATGCGGCCTCAGTTCGAGCCTCTCGAACTTGATTGTCTTGCCTGGGGTCACGATGGTCTGGTCCAAATCTTGCATAGGAACTCCGGTTTAGGGTAAAAATAGAAAAGTTAGATAGGAAATATGTAAAAATTCATTTACAAAACGGCGCTTTTTTCTTGTGATATCTTGTGATAATTTGCACTTTCTTTTGTTGACTGGCCGGTTTTTTACCGAAGTAAACGTATTTTTAACAAAAAATAAAAAAAGAGTTGGCTTTTTTTCAAAGAAAAGAATAAATTTGAGGTCGGTGTGGCATATTAAAAAGGCCGGTCTTTTTGGTATGCTTAGTTGGAAGGAAAACCATTGATGGAAACAAAAATGATGAAATACATGAAGATCTCCCTGTGGAAGTGGGTTTTGGGTGCCTGCATGCTGTTTGTTGGCGTGCAGAGCGCTGCAGCCGCATGTACGGGTACGCTCCATTTTAAGAAGCCTGACGAATGGCCCGCTTCTTTCTATGTGACCATGCAGAACAAGTCTGCACTAGTTACGGCGGCGAACAAGAACCCCACGACGGGTTATTATGATTACGACTTGTCGAACGCCCTTGGCGAAGCCCAGGAAACGGCTTTCGGCTTGGCAAACTCTTCGACTAACCCGCTCGACTACATCCTTGCTGCCCAGTGGAATGGCCATTCTGCTTATGATGCAAGCCTTCCGAGGAACAACCGCGATATCGCATGCCCGAGCACCAAGGGCACGACGGATGTCTGGGTTCTGGAAAACCCGAAGCAGGCGGGCAAGACCCTAGTTTCCTATACCGAACCGAATATCAAGTACATGTATGTGCTCGTGCCGGACGAAGCGGAGTGGAAGGCGACCGTCCCGATGTGGTCTCCCGATGGAACCTACGCGAGCCGCCAGCCGTTCAAGGTCGCGCCGGGTATGTGCGGATGGTACTACGCCGTGTGGATGGACGAACCCCTGCCGACATCCTTCATCTTCTTCAAGGACGATGACGCAGACTTGGAAGATGCCATTGGCTTGGACGGTTGGGAAGCGGATGTGCTTATCCCGATTCCGATGGAAGTCATCTATAACCAATATAATACTAACAAGGTTTACTTCATTGCCGATGTTGACTTGGCCGCAGAAAGCGCCGTCGACCAGATTTCGATTACGGACCCGGGCCTTGATGGAAACTGCTCCTACAACCTGGCCGCAATCCTCTACGATACCGATGCTAGCTTGCACGGCGCCTTTACCTGTGACGCTTACCCGCAAGCTGGTGCTAACAAGTGCTATGTTGCTACGGCGCCTTATGGTTATGGTGGCAACGGGGGGGCCAACACGGTTCCTTGTATCGGCGTGACTCCGGGAATAGTTGCTGACTTGCTTGACCCGCAGACGAAAAAACCGACCTACAATCCGGCGAGTGGCTGCTTCGTGAGCCAGCAAGCCTTTGACGTGATGTTCAAGCCCACTCCGGGCGTGAACTACCAGCACTGCCGCGACGTCACCTTCAAACTCACCAAGGATGGCCTGTGGGAATACGACAGCTATAACGAACCGACTGGCGCCTTTACCATCTTGAATGATGTGACTTGTGCTGCGAATGATCCCAATTATGCTACTTGTGTGGCTGCGTCTACACGCCGTGATGGTCTCGGAAACGTCGGTTACGGCGACGGTGGTGGTGCCAACAACCCAGATAGGAACATTTCTACAAAGGCTCTGCAGACGTTGGGCGTCGTGGCGGACTGGTCCGCTATCGAACCGACGACCGGCCTTCCGTACATTGACCTTTACCCTGTCTCTGCCGGTGAATTCGGCGATGGTACCCATCCTAACGTTTACGACAACAGCACCTGGGATACCCGAATCAAGGGCAGCAACAACCAGATGTTCTGCTTCGAATCCCATGCCAAGTTCACTTACCGTCCGGGAATGCAGTTCTCGTTCCGTGGTGACGATGACATCTGGGTGTTTATCGACAACAAGCTTGCCGTGGACCTTGGCGGTACGCACTTGGCCGCTCCGGGCTACGTTAACCTGGATCAGTTTACAGGAGCTAGCGGCGCCCTCGTGGCCGGAACGGACTACGAAATCGACATCTTCTTCTGTGACCGCCGTACCGACATGAGTAACGTGCGTATCAAGACGAACATGTACATCAAGCAGTCGACCGGTATCACGATTGACCCCAAACCGCAGGGCGATGGAGGCCTCGAACTTGATGTCTGCGTGCTCACGAGCGGCGGTGGCGACTGTGCCTCCGTGCTTGCCGGTACCGATGAAGGTTCCGAAGAATGTGGAGATAGTATTAAAACTGAGATTGCCTTCAAGATTGTCACCCGCAAGAAGGAGCCGGTGCAGGGCTGTGGCGACTGTGCCGCTTTGACTCCGGGAACCATCAACCATGGCGGTATCGACCTCACGAACCCGAAGGTGCCGAAGTTCAACCAGGAAAAGATGAACGGGCTTCCTCCCGGAACCTACTACCTCGCCATTACCGTGGATGGCAAGACTGCCTACCATAAGTTCAAAATCAAGGGTAACCTGGATATCGTGACGCAGGATGTCGAATTCCCGAATACCGACGGGGATGTCAACATCTACCCGGCCGGAACCAAGTGGAAGTTCGAGGGCATGGGCCTTGCCGGCACGCGCCTCCCGATCTATGTATCCGCTCCGGACGATCAGGGCACGGTCGACCTCGCTTCTGCAGCGAACCAGACCTACACGCTCACGCTTTCTGCGGGTGCCACTCTCTACAAGAACAAGGAAGATACGACTCCGCTCTCTGTGCCCTACAATGGCAAGATTGACGAGAACGGTATCGATACCCTCTGGGTGGAAGTTCCGCTCGCTGGTTTGACTGCCGCCGAAACGAAGGTTACGGCTTCCGTGCGCAACGCTGTCGCGACACTCTCGTTCTTCGCCCCGCAGCTGTCGTTTGCCAAGCCCAAGACGACCGACTCCCTCGGCAACGTCACGGAATGGACTACGATGGATCAGGATCCCGATGTGGATGAGGATGGCGATGAATACTTCCACTGGGTGAATGCCGACGTGGACTTCTACCTCATTGTCCGTAACCCGGCGACGGGAGCCCTCTGCACGGAATGTAATTTTGCCTTGGATATCCTGGATGCCTCCAGCGGAGTTTCGGGTGCTGTCAGCGCTCTGGTAGACGGTGTCGCCTTGGTGCGTATCCGTTCGAGCCAGGTCTACGATGACCCGAGTCAGCCCGCGGCGACCATGCTTGTGGGTGCTGTCGCGAACAACGCAGTCGCGGCTCCCTATGGCAACATGCATTTCTACAAACCGCCTGCACCGATGCCGCTCATTGTCGACATGTTCGACGTGAAGGGCGCTCCCACGGGCGAAATGAACATCTCGTCTAAGTTCTACAAGGAATCGGCGGACTACTTGGATGGTAGGGCGGACTCCATGGCGGTTATCTATGACCGTGCCATTCATCCGGACTCCATCCCGTTCTTCCTGTGCCTCAACTTCGACGAAAAGCACCTGGTGAAGATCAATCCTTATGATTTGGGTTATTCTACTAACCCGAAGGACAAGGAAATGTTCTGCTCCACGCAGTTCAGTGCTGCCGAAATCAAGGAAGCCTATGACAAGAGCCCGGATAACGGCCAGACGCTCGTGTTTGCTGTCGACGATCCGTTCACTGCCGATGTGAAGACTTTGGTACTGAACGAAGACAGGATTGCATCGTTTACGACCTACAAGTGGAAGGGCGATACCGTGAAATCGTTCTTCGAAGGTCACCTGACCGACCGTATGGCTCCGATTATCCTTTCGGCTCGCGCTTCGGCAGAAACAGACGGTGGCGTGTATGACCAGGTGAAGATTGTCGCTTCCGAACCGGTGATGGTTCTGGATGGCTCCGTGGCAACCTCGGCATTCAGCTATTATCTGAACTCTGCTGTCGATGAAGCGTTCAAGGAAGAAGAAGCCAAGTATATCCATGTGGAATCCCAGAACTCTCCCCAGAACAAGAGGGATACGCTTACGCTCCGTTACTACAACGATGACAAGCTGAAGCCGACTCCGCACGTGGGTGACTACATCCGTTTCCGTGCCGATAACGTTGTGTGGGCCGACTCCTCGAATGGGGCCGCTCCGGGTGCCGATACGCTCAGGCCTGCCGACGATGCTTCTTGGCACTGGAATTCTCCGACGAACTACAATGCTACGGACCGCTTGCCGTCTCCGTGGGTGCAGGTTGTGGGTGATGCGAAGATCGACGTGACCACGATTCCGTATAACGTTGCGGATCCGTCGGCCGTGGACGAAAATACCCCGGTGGGCGAAGTCTTCCCGGTCAAGACGAGCGAGAATATGGACGATGTCAAGTCGGCCCACCCGAATACGCTCGGCCACTTCGTGCAGTCTGACATGGGTTCCATCATCGGTGCCGATACATCTTTCACGAGGGTGTACCAGAACAATCCGCATGACATCTACTTCTTCTACGAAGTTGACTACTACACGAACCTCGGCTCGTTCGTTGCTCACCAGAGCGGAAAGATCTACTGTGACGATGCGTTCTTCTCGGCCGACCCGACCCAGGAAGGCGCCGTGGGCGACTGCGTGAAGAACCCGCGCAACTTCTTCGTCGCATGGAACATGCTCTCTGACAAGCACCGCCTCGTGGGTACTGGTGCCTACATCACCAAGTACTCGTCCTACGTGAAGCTCGGTTCCGTCGGAACCAAGGGCAAGAAGGAAAAGACCGAGGTCTGGGGCGTAAAACGCGGCACGGGCGTTGTTAAGAAGTAATAGCGCTTCTTCGGTCTAAAATGAACTTGCATCCCCGCCCTCAGGGCGGGGATTTTTCTACATTTGGACCATGCAAAAGATTAGCCTCCTGATTTGCCTCGCTGCGATAGCCTTGTCGTGGGCGGGTGACCCTACGGATATCGACTCCCTTTTCCGCGGCAAGGAATACAAGCCCGAACTGAGCTCTTCGCTGCGCGACACGACTGACATTTCGGCTCTCGCCGTATCGAAGGGTTCCGGAAAGGAATCCAAGGGAAATGGCTATTACGTTCTGCAGTTCGAGGCCGTGGGCGATTTCGATGCCGCCCAGCGTCGTAAGGCGCAGATTTCTGCATCGACGGGCTACAACATCCAGGTGGTGTTCGATGCCCCGTTCTACAAGCTGCGTGGCGGTGGATGGACATCGAGGAAGGCGGCCGAGGATAAGGCTCGCGAGCTTTCCATCTACAACATCAACGCGCTTGTCGTGAAGCTCAAGTAGCTTTTTAGCTGTTTCGCTGAATTCCGCGTAATGGGCGGGTCCCTAGTCTAGGAGCCCGAGTGCTTGCTTTTGCGCAAACTCGTCCATGGATGCCGGAAGCAGGGCCCTCTCCTCGGGAGAGACGTAGATGAACTTGCGTTCGTTTTGCGGACGCATGCTCCTGTCCCGCAACACTACGGGCGGGTTCTTCGTGGAGTAGAAGAACTTGCCTGTCTTGATGAACTTGTGGCGCTGGAAACCCTGCTTGATGGCGTCGTTCAGAGCCTGGAGGATCATCGGGCCTGCGCGATCGACATGGTGCAGTTCCAGCAGGCGCGACAATAGCACTTCCTCGTGGATGGGAGCTTCGTGATCTACATAGAATTTGAGCTGCACGATGAGCGACAGCGCGGAGAGTTCCGCGATGGGCTTGTCGTGGGCGGTTCCTTCGATTTTCGGGTGGACCACCTGGTAGGGCTTCGTCTGGATTTCGGCGACCGCGGAATCGTTCTCGGCTGTTCCCACTTCGGTCTCGGGTTCTTCGGGAGGCGGCGGTGCGACGCTCTGTTCGATGGCGATGGTCGTGATGATATGGCTCGCTTCGTCTGCGTTGGAAATGTACCAGAAGGGAGTCCAGATGTTGAGGACCTTCCAGCCTAGCTGGCGCAGGAGCACGGGGCGCACGTATTCGCGGTCTTCGATGGATTCGCGGAAGCGTTCCGTGGTGCAGTCGTCTTCGATGACGGCGAGGAACCTCTTGGGGTTGTTCGCGTCCACGACGACAGGGCCGACGGGTATGGCTCCGGAAGCGAAACTGGGCAAGACGTTGATGCCCTCGTTTTGCAGGAGCGCGATGACCTGGGAGCGGAGTGCCGAATCTGCCGGCTTGATTTCGAAGTCGGAAGGTTTCGCCTTGCGAAGCAGATGGGCCATCCAGTCACGCAGCATGGCAGACTTGGCGGTGGTCATCTTTTGCTTGTCGGTTTCGGTCATGAAAATCTTGAGTTTGTGGCGTGCGAGTGTCGCGCTGATGGCGATTTTCCCTTCGCTGGAGCTCTTGTCCATGGCTTCGGGCTCTGCGCAGACGAATATGACGTCACGGTATTTTTCGGTAGCCCTTTCTGGAGTCTTGATATAGAATCCGGTCGAGAGGTCGCTGTTTGCAAAGAATCTGGCGCAGGGGGCATCCTTGGTGAGAAGCGCCTTGATGGTCGACTCGATTTCGTGACATGTCACCTGGTGGAACGCGATGATTCCGAGAGTCTGCCCCGGATGCGTCTCGGCATGGTGAATGGCCGCCTTTGCAATGTCGATGACTTTGTCTGCAACCGTCTGGATGGAATCGCTCTTGCCGGAATCGCGAACCGGGGGCGGCAGCTGGCGGATGCCGTGGTTGTAGATGTGCTCGTTCGCAAATTCTACAAGGGACGGATCGGAATAGCTGTCCGAGAACCAGAGTTCGCGGGTCGGGATGCCGCGGCGCAACGAGGCCGTCATGATGCTTTCCTGGAAGAACGCCGTGTGTACGGGATCGATGTCGAGGTAGGCGTCAAAAGGCAACGGCTCTAGGGCCGGTGCGTGCGGGTTGCCGATGAGGATGACCTTGTTTGCTTTTAATGCAAGCGGGATGGATTCGGCTACGGAGATGCTGCCTGCGTCCAGAAGGACGATGGTGTCGAATTTCTTTTCGCAGACAAGGGCGTCTTCGATGCTCAATACCGAAAGTTTCTCGGTTGCGGTGGCGTGCGCTTCGCGGAAGTTCGCGTTGCAGAATTCGTCCAGCAGCAGACGGTATTTTTTGCCGAGCTGGGAATGGACTTTCGGGGCGCAGGAGAATACTTCGGGGAATTCCTTGCTGAAGCGCTGGACTTGGGAGGCCGCCCAGTAATATGCGGTGGCCTGGGGCAGTTCGCTGTTGACAGCCGCCGGATTCTGGACAAAGCGCAGGAGTGTCTTGCAACCGGTGCTCTCGAGTTCGCGGAACAGCGAGGAAAGCTTAAGGTGCGTGTTGAGGACGTTCCAGTTGTCTTTCCAGAGGTTGATTTCTTCGAGGCTCTTGTCGAGGTCGAGACTGTCGAGCGGAATGTCGAGAACAAGTTCCTTGGAGAGCACCCGCATGCCCGAAAGCAGTTCCTGCACGGCCTTGTCGAATTCCTCGAACCGCGGGAGCATCGGCTTAATCTGGTGCCAGTGCTCGAGAACCGTGAGCATCAGGTTGAACTGCGGGCTGTTCGCATGCTTTTCGCGGAAGTCGTAGATGTAGGTAATCTTCTTGTTCAGGTTGACCCAGTTCGATTTTTCGTAGAGCCAGTCGCGACCCAGCAGATGGTTGCCGAGAACGGCCGTGTCCTTGTAGGCGCGCTTGTTTTCTTGCAGCTCCAGGAGGGTATCGATGAGGTCGAGCAGGTGCGCATCCGAAGAAACTTCTTTTGGATGCTTGAGCACCTTCATGAGGCGCTTGCGCGAATTGCGGTAGCGGTCGGAAAGGCCCTTGAGCGTGACCTTGAGGCTGTCGGCAAATTCCTCGCGGGCGGCGAGGATGTTCTCGTCGACGGCGTCGTCCGTGTATATGTCGGAGGTCTGCCTGCGGTAGCGGACCCACTTGTCGCCTGCTTCGGGCAGTTCCTTGAGGGAATCCTGGTAGGCGCTCCAGCTGTTGGAACAGAGATCCCAGCCTTCGAATTCGGGCGTGTTTTCGTCGAAGTTCTTGCGGATAAGCGAAATGATTTCGGATAGCGCGGGCAGGTAGATGCCGGTGGGGAAGAACCCTTCTTCCTTGAACAGGTCGACAAGCGGCCTTATGACTTCGACTTTTTGGATGGTATCGTCAATGTTCTTGGCGATTTCGGCCTTCGCTTCTTGGGTGAGGCTTTCGGCCTTGATGTTTTCGAGGAGCTTGCGCGCTGCGATTCCGCCCTTGTTGAAATAGAGGTCGGAAATTTCTTGCAGGAGCCGCTGCAGGTTCGAAAATTCCTTGAAGGGGAGATTGTTCGATTCCTGGAAGATGGATTCGACGAATTTCGCCTTCGGCTTGGGCGCCTGCGCAAAGAACTGCAGGATGTCGGTCAGGCTCGTGCTGTCGGAGGGAGACTTCCCGTTGACCGCCTTGTAGTAGTTGATAAAGAATTGCCGCGTCTTGTTGATATCGGCGGCGACTTCTGCGCGCGGACGGCCGCTGTAGGAGCGGAAGTCGGATTTCCATGCCTGCGTAAAAGTCTGCCTGGAGATGGCGCGCCGCGTGACCACTAGCGTGTCATGTCCCTTCGCGAGGGCCTCGGCGACGATGTTAGTTGCGACCTTTACTTTCTGGGTGCCGGGCAGCGCCTGGATGGCGTAGCCGTGCGCATTTTCGTCGAGCGCGTCGATGGTCACCTTGGTCGTGTGCGAGTCCGTGGTGTAGAGGAAATGGTGGTCGGCCGGGTTGTAGATTTGGTCGAAGTCCGCTTCCTCGAATACGGATTCCCGAACCTGGAATCCATCTTCGCCGAAGAGCGAGGAGAGGAAGGGGTTGCTGTCGATTTTCTTTTCGCTTCCGAGGTTTCGCATCGCCATCTTGAGGCGGAGCCTGCTGCTATTTAAAAAGGCAAGGCAGATGCCATGGCGCGTGAACTTCCAGTTCTTTTCGGCGGCGATGGCCTTTTCGAACAGGGAAAAGTAAAGTTGGATGCTGAACTGTCCGTCGAGCGTTGCGTCTTCGATGCGCGGAAGCTGGACTCCGGCAAGCCTCTCGGAGAGGACCGTGTTCTCGATGGGAGGCCTGTTCGAAAGGTTTATGGAGTTCCCGTCTGCACTGGGCTCGAGCGGGATGAGCAGGCTCGGTGCAAGCGCGTTGCCGTCCCACTTGAGGAATCCGGCAAGCAGGTAAAGGTCTGGCGTACCGAAGTCCTCGGCTTTCTCCTTGAATACCGTCTTGAAGAGAGTCTCGCACTGTTTCTTCTGCTGAGGCGTGAAGCTTGCAGATACCGGGATAAAAGAGTCGAGCGGGATAGCGTTGGCGGATTGCTTCCATTTTTCGTAGAAAGTGTCGCTCGCTTCGCGCAGGAGCGGAGTCTGAAATTCGTTCTTCGTCGAAAAGAGCAGCAGCCTGTCCTTGGAATCAAAAAGGGCAGCCTCCTGTCGGACTTTCATGACGGTGGATGACGGTGTATTGTGCGCCATGCCTAGAATATACGTTATTTTTTTGTTTTTTAGTATTTACAGTTTGCCGGCTACGACTGAAATCGCCTCTTCTAGCGAGAGGGAGGTGTCTTGGGCTACAAGCGAGGCCCTGTAGCATACCCGGCCCAGCAGTTTTTCGGCTGACACTCCGGCGTCGCGGTCCTGACGCAGGCTGTGGGCGCGTTCGCGTTTCGAGAGTTTTTTGCCTGCGGCATCCACGATGAGCGGATGGTGCAGGTATATCGGTGGAACGTCGCGGCCGAGCAGGCGCATGAGGGCGATTTGCCTTGCGGTGGAATTTCGGATGTCCTCGCCGCGAACCACGTGCGTGATTCCTTCGTCGATATCGTCGACGCACACGGCGAACTGGTATGTCCACTGTCCGTCGCGGTCGCGGATCGGGAAGTCCCCGCATTGCTGTTGCGGATTTTCATCGAAATCTCCGAGAAACTTGTCGTGCCAGTGCACGACTTTGTTCGGAATGGAGACGCGGAGGCAATGGGGCTGGTCCGACATTGCCTCCGGGTTTGCCTGCTGTCGACATTTGCCCTGGTAGATTACTTCGCCGGTGGAACTTTTGGGGTTCTCTGCTTCCAGCTGTTTGCGGCTGCAGTAGCAGGGGTAGACCAAACCCTGGGATTGCAGCTTTTGGAGCGCCTCTTCGAAACGCTCCGGGTGCTTACTTTGTATGCTATCGCTGTCGAATCGGAATCCGAACCATTCCAGGTCTTCGTAGATGCTATCGATGTATTCGGGGCGTGCACGGCTTTGGTCGTGATCCTCGATGCGCAGGTGTATTTGCAGGTTCCACTTGCGGGCCGCGGCCCAAACGTAAAGCGCCGAAAGCAGGTGGCCTTCGTGAAGGTAGCCCGTGGGGCTTGGCGCAAAGCGGATTTTACCGTCCATGCGCAAAAATGTAATAAAAGCAGGGGGTGCGTGCGCTGTTTTTGGTGAATTTGGGGATTGAAAGCTCCTAAAATGAGGCTTTTTATCCCCTTTTTTGCGTGTAAATTAACATGTTTTGACGCTGATGGAGTACAAAATCACCCGTTGTTGGCGGAGGTTGGGGATTAAACTGGGCTAAAAAATGGTTTTTATCCCCACTGTGCGGGCTTTTTTCACGCATACGTTGCGTACAAAGTAATAAAATGGGAATTGGATGGGGTGAAAAAAGACTGTTTAATCCCCAATTTTCGGCTTTTGGTGTTTTTTTTGACGCAGAATCCGCTTTTTTTATTTATATTCAGGGCGTGAGGGCTTTCTGGCCCGCAAACAGGATTTTGGGTTATGCAAATGAATTTTAAGCGCGCTTTTAAGTTGGCCTTCGTCGCAATGGCGGTCTGTACGGCGTTCTCCTTCGCTGAAGATATTGTCGCGACGACCTCCAACGGTTCGACGGTCATCCTTCACGACAATGGCCGCTGGGAATACTATCAGAACAACGCGAATATCAGGGACGTGCGCGAATCCGCCGTGCCGAAGGATGCCCGTTTCGAGGTTTCCGTGCTTTATGAGAGTCCGGACAAGGTGAAGAAGAATGTGCGCATGGCGCTTGAGGCCGATTTCGCGACCGAGGAAGAAATCAGGGATAGCCTCCGCAAGGTGCCGAAGGGCGGCTATGTCTACTTCCAGGTGCCGACGAAGCAGATTAAACCCGGCCTTGTGCGCGAACTTACGTATTCTATTTACGATACGGGCAAGAACGCCATCTTTACGAAGACGGTTCGCGATTCGGAAGCGACGGCGAGTGAAGATGCCGGCATCTCGAATCTGTTGGTGGTCCCTATCTACGGTCGCCCGAAGGCAAAGGTCATGAAGGCCAGAGTCGAAGACCGCAAGAACCATGCCACGCTCGATATCGATATCCCGATTCGCTGATGACCGCCCCGCAAGAGGATATGCTGAAATTCGCCGTCGTCGATGTAGAAACGACTGGCGGTGCGGGTGAATCGAACCGCATTACCGAAATCGGGATTGTCCTGCTCGATGGCATGGAACAGGTGGGACAGTTCCACAGCCTGGTGGATCCGGGCGTGCCGATTACGCCGTTTGTCAAGAACCTTACGGGCATTACCGACGAGATGGTGAACGGGGCTCCGCAGTTTTCGAAAATAGCGGAAGAAGTGTCCGCGATGCTTGAGGGCAGAATCTTTGTCGCGCACAATGTGCAGTTCGATTGCCGCATGATTCTGACGGAACTCAAGCGCAGCTGCGTGAAGTTTGACCCGCCGAGGCTCTGCACCGTAAAGATATCGCGAAAATTTTTTCCGGGACTGCCGAGCTACAGCCTGCACAACCTGACGGATTCTCTTGGCCTCAGCGACTTTAGGCATCACCGTGCGATGGATGATACGCTTGCCTGTGCAGAAATCCTGAAACTGGCCTACAACAAGGTCGGGCCGGGAAAGATATTGAAAGAGGTGAAGAACCTCACGAAAGCGAAAAAAGCGAACGTTGTGAGATGACTGACGCTATTAGGGCGAGAGCAGCCCTGCGCGAAGTTTCATCTTTAGAATGCGGACGACGGATTTCTCGATTCTTGCAAGGAATGCCTTGTCGTTCATGGCGCGATCGAGAATGAATTTCTTGATATCAACCGCCTTGGCGGGGTAGGTGATGATGAACATGTCGTTGCCGGCATCGAGGGCGGCTGTCACGACTTTCTTGAATTCGGATGCGGGGTAGGGGTCGTTGAGCGGAGTTCCGGGGCCGCTGATCCAGCCGCGCAGGGAGCTTCCCCAGAGGTCGTCGGTGAGGACCACGATGTCGTCGTCGAGGTCGTGGGCCATCTTCACGAGTTTCTTCTCGAATACGGCGGGAGCGTTTGAAATTTTCGTGTAGCGGACGCTGCTCATCATGACGATAGGAATATCCGGGGAGAGAGCCCTGAAGAACTTGACGTATTCCTTGATTCTAGATTCGCTCGCATCGCTTTCGGCCATCTGCAAGTCGCTGTTCTTGTCGCTGTCATAGCCGGGAAAGTGCTTCGATGCGCTGATGATGCCGGAAGCCCGCATTCCCTTCACGAATGCGCGGACCTTCTCTGCATTCTCGATGCCGTTCCATGAGCGGTTCCAGTGCTCTATGAAGGTCTCCTTGCCGTGGGAATCGAATGCGGGGTCGAGGGTGGGGGCGAGGTTCAGGTTGAAGCCCGCGTCGTGAAGCGTCTTGCCGACTTCACGTGCCGTGCGCTCGATTGCTGCGGGCTCCGATTCTCGCATTTCTTTTGCGCTAGGGGTCTTTTCCCACTTGCGGTCGATGTTCACGGCCCGGTTCACGGTGCCGCCTTCCTGGTCGATGGTGACGAGCAGCGGGACCTTGATGCGCGAAGAAATCTTTTCGAGGTTCTTCCGGAACAGGTTCATGTTCGAAAGGTGCGGCTTCATTACGAGAATTCCGCCAAAGTTGTTTGTAACGGTGAAATTCGGCGGTGCCATGTAGACCATGATCATCTGCCCGATTTTCTCTTCGAGCGTGAGCGAATTCCAGAGCGGCAGGAGCTCCTTGGGAAGCCCGCGGGGGGCTTCCGCGGCGAAAGAACAGGCGAATGCGGCAAGCAAACCGAAAAAGAAAATCCGCAGGCGCATGCTGGCCTCGTGATGCTAGCCTTCGCTCTTGGCGGGAGCTTTCTTGAAGAACCGTCTGCCCTTGCTGAAGTCGCGCGGCGGGAAGTCGAACTTGATCTTGCCCTTTTCGAGCGTGAGGTAGGCGTCGAAGAGCCTGCGCGTCTTGTTGCTGCGGAAGCCCTTGATGAGCGCCGTTTTCTTGCCTGCAAGGAGGTTCTTGATTTCTTCGAGCGGGATTTCCTTTCCGAGGAGCACCTTGGGCAGGTTGAGACCCGAAGGCTGCTTGTCGATGTAGCTCTGGCTCACGTAGCCGGTGAGCGTTTCGAACACGTTGGTCCCGTCGACGGGGGATACCCCTATCTTTTCGCCGATTTCAATCTCTTCGGGCTTTTCTTCGAATACGAATTCGATCTTGTTCTGGTCGTTGATGATGAGCACCGCGGTGAATTCCGCACCGCGCTTGCTGCGGAACCCGGACAAGGGGCCAATCTTACGCTTGGTGAGGAGTTCCACGATTTCTTCGTCGGAGAGGTGTTTACCGCCAATTATCTTGCGGATGACGATGCCGTCCTCGGTGGTGTAGCGGCTCACGGTCTCGAACACCTTCTTGCCGTTCACGGGGCTGAACTTCGCCTCGCCGGTGGTGTTCTCTTCCTTGAATCCCTTGATGTTCTTCACCATGTTCTTCGTCATGTCGACGATGCCCTTCATGAAGTTTTCGCGGGATTCCTTGCCCTTGCTGATGAGGTCCATCTTGTATTCCCACTCGCCGGTGAGTTCCGGGCTCGTGAGCGCCTCGCAGTTCATGGCCGAGAGGACCTTGATAAGGTCGAATGCCTTCGCCGTCGGGATCATATCCTTCCCGTCACGGACAACATACTTGTCGCTTACCAGTTTCTCGATAATGGCGGCGCGTGTCGCAGGCGTACCAAGCCCGCGCTCCTTCATTGCGTCGCGCAGCTCGTCGTCCTCGACGAGCTTGCCTGCGCTTTCCATCATGGAAAGGAGCGTGCTTTCGGTGTAGTGCGCAGGCGGCTTGGTAAAGTCCTCGTTACTGCGCATGTCAAGCGTCTTCGCATTGTTGCCCTTCAGGGGCGGCACGTTTGATTCGTCGTCGCTGTCCTTGCCGTAGACCGCCTTGAAACCTGGGTCCACAAGAATCTTGCCTTCGGTAATGAACGTCTCGCCCTCAACGGTCGTGATGCGCGTCGTGTTCAGGTACTGTGCCGGCGGGAAGAATACCGCGATAAAGCGCTGGCACACCATCGTGTAGATTTTCTCTTCGGCTTCGGTAAGGCCCTTCGGGGTGACGCCCGTAGGGATGATGGCGAAGTGGTCCGAAATCTTCGTGTTGTCAAAGACCTTCGGGGTGCGCTTCACGTAGTTCTTGTCGAGTGCCTCCTGCGCGAACTTGGCGAGCGGGCCTTCGATTTTTGCGAGGGTAGCCTTCACGGGTGCCACGTAGTCTTCGGGTAGGCAGCGACTGTCAGTACGCGGGTAGGTCGTTGCTTTGTGGCGTTCGTACAGGGCCTGCGCAATCGAGAGCGTAGTCTTAGCGCTAAAGCCGAAGCGGTTGTTCGCCTCGCGCTGGAGCGTGGTGAGGTCGTAGAGCTGCCCGCACTTCTGCTGGCTTGGCGCGGTCGATTCCTCAATCTTGCCGGGCTTGCCCTTGCACTTCTTGAGAATCTCGTTCGCCTTCTTCTCGTCAAAAATCTGCTTCTTGCGGTCCTTGCCGTCGCCCTCGAACCATTTGCCCTGGTAGTTCACGCCGCCGTTGTCGAAGTCCGCATCGATGGTCCAGAACTTTTCGGGCTTGAACTGCTGGCGTTCTTCTTCGCGCTTCACGATGATGGCGAGCGTCGGGGTCTGCACGCGCCCGCACGGCGTAATCTGGAACCCGCCCATGCTGCTGTTGTAGGCGGTGAGCCCGCGACTCCCGTTCATGCCCACGAGCCAGTCGGCCTCGCTGCGGCAGAGGGCCGCGTTTTTCAGGTTTTCCATCTCTTCGGCGGTGCGCAGGTGCTCGAACGCGTCCTTGATGGCGGTAGGGGTCATGCTCTGCATCCACAGGCGCTTGATGGTCTTGCCCGTGAACTTGCCCTTGAGTACGTAGTCGAGGATGTAGAAGAAAATCAGTTCACCTTCGCGGCCCGCATCGCATGCGTTCACGATGGTCGTCACGTCCTTCCTCTTGATGAGCTTGCTGACGATGGAAAGCTGTGCCTTCGTGGAGGGGGTGGCAACGAGCGGGAATTTTTCGGGGAGCATTGGGAGAGTCTTCATGTCCCATGCCTTGTAGCGCTCGTCGATATCTTTCGGGTCGGCGATGGTTACCAGGTGGCCGATGGCGTGGCTCACGATGGTCGTGTCGCTTTCGTAGTATCCGTTGTTCTTCTTGAACGACTTGGCGCCGAGTACCTTCACGAGGTCGGCCGCAACGCTCGGTTTTTCTGCGATGATGAGGGTTATGCCCTCGCTGGCGGGTTTTGTCGCCTTCTTTGTCGCCGTGGTCTTGGCGGAGGCCTTTGCCGTTGTCTTTGCGGTGGATTCTGTCTTAGTCGTTTTCTTGGTCGTAGTTGCCATCGTTATTTCCATTTAAAGCGTCCGAACAGGCCGAAGAGCACGGCCAGCACGGTGAAGGGGGCGTGGATGAATTCAACGGGGATGCACCACTTGAGCAGGTGCTCCTGCCGGAAAATCCGGAGCCCGCGGAGTATTAATACCAGGTCGCCTATGCACTTGGCGACCGATGCGACGATTGTCGCGATGAGAATTTCGAAGCTGAAGGGCGACAGTGCCGCCGAGACGCACTGCATCACGAGGAACAGGAATACCATGCTGAGCACGAATACGATTTTCGGCGTATAGTATATGGTTGCCGAAGCCCAGCGCTTGCGCTGTTCCCACAGTTCCTTGAGGGTCTCTTTGCCGCTCGTGGTGACGAAGGTCGATTCGGCAACGCAGTAGCGCATGGCCCAGGGACGGTCGTCAGCGATTTTCTGCATCAGGAGGTCATCGTCGCCGCTCTGGATCTTGAGGACGTTCTCGAATCCGTGGACGCTCTTGAAGAAGCTCTTGCGGTAGGCGAAGTTGTTGCCGGTGCTCGTGAGCGGAAGGTGCATCGCGATGCCGGCAGTCCCCGCCACGCGGTAGATGAGCGTCTCGACCGCCTGCATGCATATGAGCACGCTCGATTTGCCGGGAACGGTCGGGATGTAGGAATGCCCAGCCACAAGTTCGATTCCCGGTTCGAATTCGCGCACGATTCCGGCAATCCAGGTGGGTTTCACGATACAGTCGGCGTCGGTAAGGCAGAGGATGTCGCCGTCGCAGATGTCGACGAGTTTCGAAAGGGCCTGCTTTTTGGGGCTGACGCCGTCGGGAATGTCGTTGATGGTGAGAATGTGAAGCCGCGGGTAGCGTGCCGCGTAATCCGCGAGGATTTTCGGGGTGTCATCGTCGCTGCGGTCGTCGGCGACCCATACGTCCCATTCGCCGTCATATTCCTGTGCGAGGACGGAATCGAGTGTCGCGCGGATGCCCGCCGACTCGTTCCTCGCCGAAATCAGGATGCTTACGCGCGGTTTGGGTTCCACGTCGGACTGCCCGTCGCGCACCGTGCCCAGGGCGCGGAAAAGCCGCACTTCGAGGGCTATGTAGAGTAGCGCCGATACGGACAAAAGGCCGATGACCAGGTATGTGAGCACTGTCCAGAACATTTTTTCGGGCAAAATTTAGTTCATCGCACCCTGATTTGGGACTGCGGGTGCCGGAACGGGACGTCGATTTCTCGATACATATATATATGTTATTGTGTCGGACGAAAGCGAAAATCCGCGAATTCGGTGAAAAAACGCGTTTTTTTGGGGGTGGACGTTATTCTTTCACGAGTTCGGGGTGCTTGTCGGCGATGCGCCGTGCGAGGTACACGAACGGTGTATCCATCAGGGAGGTTACGATGAAGATACCGTACCCGAAGACGAGGATTTCGCCGATGGTGTTCCATGGGAACACGCCCGCGAAGGCAAGCAGGTTGAACACCACCACGTTGATAAGCTGGCTTACGAGGGTGGAACCGTTGTTGCGGAGCCACAGGAACCCGCGCTTGTCACCGAACTTCTTTTCGGTCCATTTCCACCAGGCATGGTAGGCCCACACGTCGAACATCTCGCAGACGGCATAGGCGAACAGGCTTGCGAGCATCACGCGCGGGGTGTTCGCGAATACGGTGCGGATAGGGCCAGCCATCGTGTCGCCGTCGGCCGGAATGTAGAGGAACCAGCTCTGCGAAATCAGGATGAAGGTGATGTTTGCGAGGATTCCGATTTTCACGCAGCGGTTGGCTTCTTTTTTACCGAAGATTTCGCTCATGATGTCGGTCGCGAGGAACGAGGAGGCGAAGATGACGTTGCCGAGCGTGGTATCGAGCCCGAAGGCGTGCACCAGGATGAGCACCTCGATGTTTGCCGCGATGGTGCAGATGACGGTCCACGCGAAAAGGCCCTGCTTGCCGAAAAAGCGGAAGAAGGCGACGAGCCCTCCGAAAAACGCGAAGACGGAGGCGACAAGGATGATCTCGTTCTGGAACGGCACTTTACTTTCTCCGGTCGATGGCCGCAAACAGGCGGGTCTTGGCGATAGATTCGAATTCGGTGCCCGGCTTGCCGTAGTTCGCGAACGGGTAGAGCGAGATGCCGCCGCGGGGCATGAAGATTCCTTCGACTTCGATGTATTTCGGGTCCAAAAGCTTCACCAAGTCCTTCATGATGATGTTCACGCAGTCCTCGTGGAAATCCCCGTGGTTGCGGAACGAGAACATGTAGAGCTTGAGCGACTTCGATTCCACCAGGTACTGGTCCGGGATGTAGTTGATCTTGATTTCGGCAAAATCGGGCTGGCCGGTTTTCGGGCAGAGGCTCGTGAATTCCGGGCAGTTGAACGTGACCATGTAGTCGTTGCCCGGATGCTTGTTCGGGAACTTTTCGAGCACTTCGGGGCTGTAGGTGGTTTTGTACTGGGTCTTGTTGTTGCCAAGCAGCGTGACGCCTTCGAGTTCTGCTTCTGAACGCATGGAAGTCTCCTAGTTTTGTTTTAAGTCAGGATGGGTCTCGAACTGACTGGCGTAAAGATAAAAAAATCCGGGCTTTTTTCAAAGCCCGGATGAAGCGGGAAAATTCGGCTACAGCATCACCGTGATGTTATAGCTCGGTGGGGTGCGTTGAGTCCCGCCTTCCAAGCATCCACTGCCGCACTCGATGTGTCGAGCGCCCAGTCCGCTTCGAAGCTCTTGCTCTGGTTGAACCACATGATGGCGAAAATCCTCGGAAATTCCACGGGCAGTACCTTGAACATGTCGGCTATCCATTCGGCCTTGTTCCCGCCCGATTCCGTGCACGATGTCTCGGCGATAAAGATGGGCTTGTCGATGCCCGCGAGCGCATTGTACGACTTCCGGAAGACTTCCGAGAAGCTTTTCCAACGGGACCAGCATTTCTTGTCGCCCCAGTTGTAGCCGTCGATGGAGATGTAGTCCACGAAATCGTCGCCGGGGTAGGTGCCCGTGAAGGTCGTGTTTTCGCCCACGTTCGAAGAATTGGTCGTCCAGACCCACTTGACGTTTCCGACGGATTCCTCGCGGAAAATCCTTACGATGTGCCGGAAGGCTTCGGCAACGTTCTCGTCGGTGTTGCCGGCGCCATGCTTGCCGACTCCCCAGTCGTACCAGTCGCCGTTCGCTTCGTGGAGCGGACGGAGCCAAATTTCGTGTCCGTATTCCTTGACGCTTTTTGCAAAGTGCCGTATGAAGGAATCTGCCTCGCCCTCGTTTATCCTTCTTGCGTTGTAGCCGTTGGGCATCCACGTGACAACGAGCGTGGAACCGTTCTCGCGAGCCGTTTCGGCGAAGGGCTCTACCCAGTTCCAGGTGTTGATATCGAATAGCGCAAACAGGCTCACGAGATCGACATTCCTTCCCTGAAGAGCCTGGAAAGCTTGAATGTTTTCTTTCGTGGGCTGCGGGTGCAGTTCGTTGCCGCCGACCCATGCCCCTATGCGGAATTCTTTTTGCATGAAACCTCCAGTCAAAAACAAAGATATTTCATTGGGAGCCGGTGACGAAGCCTTTGTTTTTTAGTATTTTCCAAAGTGTATCTAGTGTTTTAAACGAGTGTGATTTGGAACACTAAAAAAATGAGTTTGTGCGTATCGAACGAAGGAGGATTTGATGACTGTGGAAGAAATTTGTAAGTGGCTGGAGGCTTCGAAATTCAGGGAAGGCGACAGGCTCCCTTCGGTCAGGAGTGTTTCGGAGCGTCTTTCTACATCGACTTGCACGGTGTTTCGCGCCTACCGCAAGCTGATTGACGCGAAGAAGGTTTATGGGGAACAGGGCAACGGCTATTTCTGGGGTGCGGCCAAGGTCGCCATGCCGGAACCTCCCGTGCGAGAACAGGTGGTTGAACGGCTGGAACGATTGCTCCAGGAAGACTGGAAATCCGGCAGGCTTTCGGCGGATGCCCCGCTCCCGACCATCAAGGAACTTTGTTTGCAATACGAGACGTCGGTCGGTTCCATGAGGCGCACGCTCGAAAAGCTGCAGGCGTTGGGAATCCTTTCACGCCGGGGCAGAGGGCGTTTCTATTTTCGCACGGCGCAAGCCCCGAAGGCGAAGGAAATCCTCCTGGTGATGCGTTCGAATCCGACGGGGGATTTTTATTGCCTAGGGGAGCGTGAACTGGAATTTATGCAGAAGGTTTACGCCGAGGCCGAAAAGCGCGAGCTGCGCGTGCATGTGCTGGGTTTCCACGAGGATTCAGGCAAGTTCTTGGATTCGGCGGGCAATGCCGTGTTGCCGGAGACATTCTGCGATGCGTTCGGCGCAATCCTTTCGACGATGCTCGTCTTTAAACCCCAGCGCCTATTCTCGCTGTTCGCGAGGACCCGATTCCCGATATCGGTGTGGTGGGAACATCCGCTTTCTGAAATCCCGCGTGCCCTCAAGAAGGAACCGCGGTACGCCTTCTTCAACCTCGCCTTCGGCGAGTTTCCGGGCCGTGCCGTGGGACGCTTTCTCCGGGAACGGGGCTGCAAGAACATCGTCTACATTTCGCCGTATCATTTGAGTTCCTGGTCCATCGACCGCCTGAATGGCCTCAAAAAGTCGGGACTGCATGTCTTCGAAGCGGTGGATGCCGAACGCGCGAGCCCGTTCGAGTTCAGCAAGGAACCTCCGGCTTTTTTTGAAAAAGTGGTCGCGCGCCTTGCGGGGAGTGTCCCGCAAGACACCGATGCCTGGGTCGTAGTGAACGACGAAGTGGGCTGCGCACTCCACCGGATGTTTGTACAACATAAAATCAAGCGCCCGCCTTACATGGTGTCGTTCGACAATACGGTGGACAGTTACCGCATCCGTCTGGATTCCTTCAAATTCAATCTTGATACGCTAGCCGAACAGTCGGTATTCCACATCGTGTCGCCCGGGGTCACGCTCTACAAGAAGGACGACTTCCGCGAACTTTCGGGCAACGTCGTGGAAAAGTAGCGGTTTGCCGCCCGATTCTGCGGTCCTGGCCTACCCCTGGGACCAGCCCGACCCGAGCAAGTAGAACGGCTAAAACTCCGAGCTGTCCGCCCTCCCGCATATAGTTTAAGCCTGAATATTGAAATCAAGTCTAGTTTTTATTAAATTTGGGCCACTTTGAGAATCGATATCGCACAGAAACTTACTGAACCCGAAGACCGCCGAGCAGTCTGGTCCCATGCCGACGCTCCCGAAATCTTCGACGAACTGCACCTCAAGGGCGATCTGGTAGCCGAGGTGCTGGTGAGCCCCGAAGGCCCCGGTAAGTGTCTCGTGACCGGTACGCTCTCCGGAGTGCAAACTCTGACCTGTTCCAGGACGCTGGACTTGTTCGACCGCCCGTTTACGACCGAAATCGTGGCGGAGGTCGAGAGGCTCCCCATCGCAAAGCAGGAGCTGGACGAGGACGATGCAGATGTCTTCGCCTACAAGATTCCCCAGGGGCAGGACTTCGTAGATGTATCCGAGTGCATCCGACAGCTGGTTTTACTGCAAGAACCGGTCGCGCCCGTGAAAAATCCTGACGAAGATTTTATCTTTGTATCAAACAATCCGCCCGACGAAGGTTCCGACGGGGCCGCAAAGCCCATGGACCCGCGCTGGGAGAAACTCAAGGCTCTCAAGAGCAAAATGGAAAATAGGAGTTAAAAATGGCAGTACCTAAAAGAAAAACCTCGACCGCCCGTCGTGACAAGCGCCGCACCCACTGGAAGATGGAAGTGCCCGCGATGGCTACCTGCGACCACTGCGGTTCTGCAAAGCGCCCGCACCGTGTGTGCCCGGTTTGCGGCTACTACAATGGTGTCGAAGTTGTCAACATGAAGGATGCCGAAGCCTAATTTGTTGATGCAGCGTTCAGTTGCAAGGAGATGTTCATGGTAAAAGTTGCTCTTGATGCTCTGGGTGGCGATTTCGCTCCCGACGTCGTGGTTGAAGGTGCGGTAAACGCCGTCAACAAGAATGCAAACCTGCATGTGGTCCTGTGCGGACCGGAGGCCGTGGTCAAGGCTAAACTCGAGTCGCTCGGTTACGCCGGCAACGGGATTTCGGTCATCGACGCTCCGGACCCTGTCGCCATGGACGAACACCCTGTTCAGGTTCTCAAGAAGAAGCCCCACTCCGGCCTGGTGACGTGTGTCGCCCTGCAGAAGAAGGGCATGGTCGATGCCTCCGTGAGCGCCGGCAACTCCGGTGCCATGATGGCAAGCTGCCTCATGCTTCTCGGGAAGTCTAGCGAAAAGTTCAGCCGTCCGCCTATCGGTTGCGTTATCCCGACCGCCGACCGCCCGATCATCCTGGTCGATGCCGGCGCGAACGTCGATGAACGCGCCTCCACGCTGGTGGATTTCGCCATCGCGGGTTCCGCATTCGCCGAGACCTACTTCGGATATCAGAACCCGAAGGTCGGCCTTTTGAACATGGGCGAAGAAGAACACAAGGGTCCGGCTGTGCTCCAGGAAGCGCACCAGCTGTTGAAGTCCGCCCCGTTGAACTTCATCGGCAACATCGAAGGCGAAACGCTTATCGAAGGCGTCGCCGACGTGGTGGTGACCTCCGGCTTCACGGGCAACGTTGTCCTGAAGATGCTCGAAGGTTTCTACGAACTCCACAAGAAGATGTTCGGTTTCATCGATACCCCCAACGGCCGTCGCTTCGACGAGATGTGGGACTACCGCATGACGGGTGGCGCTCTGCTCCTCGGCCTCAACGGCACGGGCATTATTGCCCATGGTCGTTCCGATGCTCTTGCCATCGAGAAGGCTGTGGAAGTCGCCGCTAAGTACGCCGAGAAGGGTGTCGCTAAGAACGTGAACGAACGCCTTGCGGCCATCAAGGACGAACCTGCCGAAGCAAAGTAAGTGCTTGACTGGAACTAGTTTGTCTGCAAAAGGCTATTAGGGACGGAACCGCAAGGTTCCGTCTTTTTTTTGTAAACAATTATTTTGTTGATTTCGCTTTCGAATGAATTTACTTTGTTATTTAAAATAAATTTATAAGAGGCGATAAGGTGAATAGTTGTTTTGCCAATATGGTAATGGCTTTGTTTATTGTGGCATGTAGCAATTTTAGATAAATTGCCATCGGGCAAAGATGGACGGTCTTATACGAAAACGAATTTAAAGAATCTGTTTGAATTTTGGAAGGAGTGGCTATGAGAAAAATGTTTTTATTTTTAGTGTTGCTTGACGCCTTGCTTGTTGGTTGCTCGGGTTATGATGTTGCCCATGGCGACTATGAAGGAACAGGTTCACTGCTTCATGAAATTGCAAACAACTCTGGCTATGATGTGAAAGTAAAATTCTTATGGCAATATGATGAAAAAAGGGATTCCGTCTTGATGGACGTTGCCGAAGGAGATACAATTGTTTTGCCGGAATCCGTAGGTCACCTGGCAGAGACTTTTGTGGAAGATTTCAATTTGGCTTATCCTGATGGGACCTTTGATGCTTATATAGAATTTGATGTTTTACCTGCCAAATGTGTTTCTTTTGTGGGCGATGTCGATGAGCAGAATGATATACGTTCGGAAAAATTTTCTGAATTTATTGACCCGACGGATGCCGATGGATTCCGGTTCAAAAGGTATACCATTGATTCGGCTTTATATAAGGATGCTGCTCAATGCCCCTAGTAGGGCTCTAAACTTGCAAAAATATTCCTTTTATCTTTCTTTTGCGGGGAAATAGTGCTTTTTGCTCCGGGAACCTTTGGAACGGGGGTGTATTTTCTAAATTAGGGGTGAAAATTTTCGCGGGTTTCCGCAAAGGATTGAAATGTCTAAGACTATTTTGCTTTTCCCTGGCCAGGGTGCCCAGTATGTAGGTATGGGCCAGACCCTCGCCTCCACTTTCGAACCGGCCAAGAAGATTATGCAGCAGGCCGACGAAATCCTCGGCTTCTCGCTTTCGAAGCTCATGGCCGAAGGCCCCGAAGATGTTTTGAAGAGCACCGACAACACGCAGCCGGCCCTCTTTACCGTGTCTGCGATGGTGATGGAACTTTTGAAGTCCGAGGGCTTTGCCTTTGACTACGTGGCCGGGCATTCCCTCGGTGAATACTCCGCCATCTACGCTGCTGGCGGTTTTAGCTTTGAAGAGGGCCTCCGCCTGGTGCGTACCCGCGGTGAACTCATGGCCAGTGCCGGTTCCAAGAACCCGGGTGCGATGGCCGCCATCATGGGCCAGGACGAAGCCAAGATTCTTGAACTTTGCGAAGCCGTGAAGGACGTGGGCGCCGTGGTGCCCGCCAACATCAACTGCCCGGGCCAGATCGTTGTCTCCGGTGCCGTCGCCGGCGTGAACAAGCTCGTCGAAAACTGCGCTGCTGCAGGCATCAAGGCTATCCCGCTTGCCGTGTCTGGCGCGTTCCACAGCCCGCTGATGCAGTTTGCCCAGGCAGGCCTCGCCGAAGCGATTGCCAAAACCAAGTTCAACGATGTCGAAAAGCCGGTTATCGCCAACGTGATTGCCGAACCGGTCACGAAGGGTGCCGAACTTGCCGAACTTTTGGTGAAGCAACTGGTATCTCCGGTCCGCTGGAACGACTGCATGAACAAGGCCATCTCCCTCGGTGTTACCCAGGGTGTGGAAGTGGGCTCGGGCAAGGTGCTCATGGGCCTCATGAGGAAGATTAGCCGCGACGTGAAGGTCACGCCGGTCGAAACCATCGAAGCCTTCCAGGCTCTTAAGGGATAAACCTTTCAATTACAGGGAACAAAAAATGGGTAAACTTACAGGTAAAAAGGCTATCGTGACCGGCGCATCCCGCGGTATCGGTCTCGCCATCGCCACCAAGCTTGCGAGCGAAGGTGCCGACGTCGCTATCCTTTCCACATCGGTCAAGGAAGAACTGGCCGCCAAACTTTCCGCCGAACTTGGGGTGCAGGTCAAGAGCTATGCTTGCGACGTGGCCGACTCCGAAACGGTGCAGAACGTGTTCAAGCAGATTATTGCCGACATGGGTACGGTCGACATCCTGGTCAACAACGCCGGCATCACCCGCGACGGCCTCTTGATGCGCATGAAGGACGAGGAATTTGATGCTGTGATTGCCACAAACCTCCGTTCCGTGTTCCTTTGCACCCGCGCCGTGGCCCGCACCATGATGGGCAAGCGCGCCGGCCGAATCATCAATATTTCGAGCATCAACGCCCTGCGTGGCCAGGCCGGCCAGGCGAACTACGCTGCCGCCAAGGCGGGTATCATCGGCATGACCCGTTCCAATTCCAGGGAATTCGCTTCCCGCGGCATTACGGTGAACGCCATCGCCCCCGGCTTTATCGGGACGGACATGACCGCCGCCATGGACGATGCCACCAAGGAAAAATATGCAGCCCAGATTCCCCTCGGACGTATCGGAAAGCCCGAAGACGTGGCCAATGCGGTCGCTTTTTTGGCATCTGACGACGCCTGCTACATCACGGGTCAGATTTTGGGCGTAGATGGTGGGTTGAACGCCTAGCCAATTTTTACTAAATTTAAACTTAAACAATCCAAACGGAGTAAACAATGACACAAGAAGAAATTTTCAAGAAGATTACCGACGTCATCGTCGCCAAGCTCGAAGTCAAGGCCGAAGACGTGAAGATGGAATCTGAATTCGGTAACGACCTCGGTGCCGACTCTCTCGACCGCGTCGAGCTCGTGATGGCTCTCGAAGACGAATTCGAAGTCGAAATCCTCGATTCCGATGCCGAAAAGTTCCAGAAGGTTGCCGACGTGGTTGCCTTCATGGCCGAAAAGAAGAAGTAATCGCTTCTGCAAACGCCCTGGCAATGGCGCTGGGGCTTTCGATGAAATTTGCTCCGGCCCCTGCGGCCGGGCTTTTTCTATTTTCGCAGACAGAAAGGAGATGCCTTTGCCAGAAGAAAACGTATTGAAGAAATTGCTGAAATTCTGGTTTCGCCAGAAGCCCGACGGCGGACTTGAGGCGAAGCTTGGATATCGGTTCCGCGAACCGGAACTCTTGGTTCAGGCGCTGGTCCACCGGTCTTACCTGACCGGAACGGATTTGCCCTACACAGAAAACAACGAACGGCTCGAATTCCTGGGCGATTCCGTGCTGAACATGCTAACGACGGAATTCCTGTACAAGACGTATCCCGATGACCCGGAGGGCGAACTCTCGAAGCGCAAGAGCGCGATCGTTTCGGGGCATGCCTGTGCGCAGTCTTCGAAGGAATGGGACTTGAGCGAGTATATCAAGCTCGGGAAGGCCGAGGCGAAGATGGGCGGTCGCGGCAAGGAGAGTATTCTTGCCGATGCCTACGAGGCCGTGCTCGGGGCGGTTTACCTCGATGGCGGGCTCGACGAGGTCCGCGCAATCCTCAACAGGTTCCATTTCCCGCGTGTGAAAGAAATTATTGTCGACGATGACTTTGTGAACTACAAGAGTGCCTTGCTCGAATACCTGCAGGGGAAGCGCCATACGGTTCCTGAATATGTTCTGGTGGAAGAATCCGGACCGGAGCACCAGAAACTGTTTACCGTCGAGGCGCACGTGAACGGCAAGGTCTATGGCCGTGGCCAGGGTGGCAACAAGAAAAAGGCCGAACAGGAAGCGGCCCACAAGACTCTTGAAATGTTGAAGGCTGAAGAGGCGGCGCAGGCGAAGGATGTTCCGGCCGAGGTGGCGCCCGTGAAACCCGTAAAACCCAAGCGGTATTATAGACCGTAGGGAGATAAAGATGAAGAATGGAAAAATGATTTTTTGTCGTGTGGCTGCCGTGTCCGCGACGTTGATGCTGTCTGCGATGGCCCTTACCGCATGCAACGAGCAGGGCGCCTCCAAGTCCGCGAAGGCTGCGGGCGGCGAGCTCAACTGCCCGGAACTGCCGGTCGATTCCACCGCCACGGGCGAGTTCGACCCCATAGCCTCGAAGGATGCCCGCCCCTGCGGAACGATTACGCTCTGGGGCTCCGCGATGCCGAAGTCGTTCAACATGTGGGAAGACTACAACAGCTTCTCTGCCGAGCTCATGGGCATGATGTTTGAACCGCTCGTGAGTCTGCACTCCACCGAGGACCGCGAAGTGGGCATTCTCGCCGACAGCTGGAGCGTATCGGAAGACGGCAAGACGTTCACCTTCCACGTAGATGCGCGGGCCCGGTGGAGCGACGGCAAGCCCGTCACCGCCGAAGACGTGCAGTACTACTACGACGTCATCATGGACGAGAAGAACCTCACGCCGATTTTCAAGGTCGGGCTTAGCCGTTTCGACCGCCCCGAGGTGGTCGACAGCCTCACGGTGAAGATGACCGCGAAGGAATCGCACTGGGGGAACTTCTGGGAAGCCGCGGGCATGCTCGCGTTCCCGAAGCACGCCTGGGCAGGGAAGGACTTCAACCAGATCCGCTACGAGTTCCCGGTCGTCTCGGGCCCGTACAAGATCAAGACCTTCCGCGAAGACCGCTATGTGGAACTGGAACGCCGCTCCGACTGGTGGGGCTTCCATAAGAACTGGAACCGCGGCAAGTACAACTTCCAGAAAATCCGCTACCGCTTCATGAACGATCAGACGAAGGCGCTCGAAGCCTTCAAGAAGCAGGATTTCAACGCCTACGCCATCTACACCAGCAGTATTTGGATGAAGCAGACCGACTTCGATGCCGTCAAGAAGGGCTGGGCCGTGAAGCAGCGTATCTTTAACAAGGAGCCCATCGGATTCCAGGGCATGGCCATCAACCTGCGCAAGCCGCAGTTCCAGGACGTCCGCGTGCGCCGCGCCCTTTCGATGCTCCTGAACCGTGAGGCCATGAACGAGAAGTACATGTTCGGCCAGTACTTCCTGCTGAACAGCTACTACCCCGACTTGTGGGAAGGCAACAAGAACCCGACGGCGCCGCTCTACACGTTCAATCCGGATAGCGCCCGTGCGCTCTTTGCCGAAGCGGGCTACAAAGTGAATGCCCAGGGCGTGCTCGAAAAAGACGGCAAGCCTTTCGCTATCAACTTTATCACCAGCCAGGAAGACTTGCGCCACCTCACGCTTTTCCAGGAAGACCTGAAGAAGGTAGGTGTTGTGGCGACCATCGAGCAGATGAGCCAGAGCACCTTGCGCAAGCGCCTCGACGATGCGGACTTCGATTTGTATTGGGTGAACTGGGGCGCTGGCCGCCTCCGCGACCCGGAAGCGAGCTGGTCTTCGGCAACGGCCCTGCAGAAAGGCACAAACAACTTGGCTGGCGTGCAGGACAAGGTGGTCGATAGCCTCATCAACTTGCAGAAGACGGAATTTGATTTGGCCAAGCGGAACGAGATTTTGAAGGCATTGGATAACCGCCTTGCCGAAATCGTGCCGTATGTGCTCATGTGGCAATGCGACCATCACCGCATCCTCTACTGGAACCGTTACGGCATGCCCGAAAAGGTGCTGGACCATTTCAACCGCGAAGACGCCATCCCCGTCTACTGGTGGCTTGACCCGGAAAAGTCCGCCGCCCTCGACAAGGCCATGAAAGCGGGCGAAAGCCTGCCGATTCCCGAATACGATGTGAAGTAGGCTATGTTGTCCTGGAGCGGAATTTAACCCGCTGTCATCCTGGAGGCCCCGAAGGGGCCGATAGGATCCATTGTTTTTCAATGGTCTTTTTTTGTACTTTCCCGCTTATGCAGAAGAAAGGATATACGTATATTCTATTTAATAAGAAAAATGGGACCTTATATGTTGGTGTTACAAGCGATTTGAAAAATCGAGTAATGCAACATAAAGAGAAGGTCTATGATGGCTTTACTAAAAAATATGGCGTAGATAAATTGGGATATTTTGAGGAGCATACGGATATGCGGCATGCTATAGAACGTGAAAAATCCATGAAAAACTTACTCCGAGAAAAGAAGATTGACCTGATACAGTCGATGAATCCCGAGTGGGAGGACTTGTTCTTTAAATTGTAGTGGACCCTATCGGTCGTCCTGCGGACTCCCTCCAGGGTGACAATCAATCAGAGCCTTGCTCCACAGGACCATTCGAGTATAAAAAAGAGACGTGCATCGCTGCACGTCTTTTTAAATGCTATGCGCTAGCAGTTTCGGTTAGAACCAGTAGGTGGCGCCGAGCACGAACTGCAGGTTGGAGGCGTTGATTTCGGCCGAACCGACCAGGGGTACATCGATGTCGTCGTAGATGTTGGTCATGCCGAGCACCACGCGGAAGTCGACGTCCACGAACGGGATAATCCCGGTTCCCAGGCCGAACACGAGGTCGAATTCGAAGGAGTTCATCGGCAGGAGTTTGTCGAAGTTCTTGATTTCGTCATCGGAAGCGTCTTCGGCGGACTGCGAAATGTTGAAGGAGAACTGCGGACCGGCCTCGATGAAGATAATCGGGAGCGGGGAGAAGCGAGCGAGCACGGGGATGTCGATGTTCCACTGGGTCACGCTGTAATCGGTGATGCCGTATTCGAATTCGTAATTACGCATGTCGGCCAGGACGTTCGCTTCCACCGTGAGGGGCAGGAGCGGCAGGGAGAACTTGATGGCGCCACCGAAGTTGAAACCGATGCCGGATTCAGAGTTGTCGGTGTCGTCGCCCCAGATGTTGTCAATGTCGCCGCCGGCGTGAACACCGAAGCTGAGTTGTGCGAAGGAGGCGGTCGCCGCGAGTGCTGCTGCCAGGATGATTTTCTTGAACATTAGGATACTCCTTGGTTTTGTTTGTATGCTAACAAAAATAATATAAAAGTAAGCGAAAGGCACGGGTTGGACGCAAAAAAAGCGCCCGCATGTGCGGACGCTCTCATTTTTCTTGAATTTTTGCGCTAGAAGTTGAAAATGACGCCCATGTAGACGCCGTCGGCGTTGCCGCCGAGGTGGAACGGGCTCTCGATAGTTTCGTAACCCCTGTACTTTTCGTGGCGGAAGATGAACTCGGCCTTGACTTCGATCATCTTGTTGATGGCGTACGAGGCGCCGAGCCACAGGTTGAACTGGCGGGACTTGCGGTCGCCGTAGCCGTGGTACTTGTCTTCGCCCTTCACGTAGTATTCGCTTTCGGAAAGGCGGTACTTGAGGAGGAATCCGAGGTAGGGGGTGAGTCCGACATTGGGGATGGTGTAGGCCGCTTCGGCACCGAGGTGGAGGTCGAGCCCGCGTTCATGGTCGTCGTATTCGAATCCCCAGAGGAAACCGCCTTCGGTCCCGAACTTGAATCCCTTGAGCTTGGTCGGCACGGAGAACTGGGCGCCCAGGTACATGGAAAATTCGCCGTTCGAGGGGGCGTGCGTGCCAGGACCGTCATATTCGTCTTCGCCTACGGGGAGGTTTAAGTCGAGGAATGCGGTTACCATGGGGGCGACTTGGTAGCGGCCGCCGATGGTGAGGTCGCGGAGGCCTTCGCCGCCGTTGACGCAGCCGGCGCAGTCGTCTTCGTTCCAGAACTGGTAGCCCCAGCTGGTAAAGGAGATTTCGAGGCTCTTGATCATCGTAAACCGGCCTCCGACCTTGAGGCCAGCCTGAGACCAGTTGTGGTCCTTGTCGTAGTAGAGTCCCGCTTCGAAACTCCCGTGGCTGGAATCCGGGATGGGGTAGTAGTCCCAGGTGGCAAAGCCTGCGCCTGCGAGCAGGGCGACTGCCAGGATGAATTTTTTGAACATCTTTTACTCCTTGATGAATCTTGCGAAAATTTAGAAAAATGCATACTCTTATTCCAAGTTGGAATATAGGGGATTGTCTTTTGGGCGATAAAGGGTGCGCACGCTCACTGCCGTGCGGGGGTGTGATGTCCGTCGCTTTAAATTCGGGAACATATAATATATCTTATTGCAAATAGAGGGTCGAGATGTCATTTTTGGGACGTTTTTTAACAATTTCGCTGTTTTCCGTAACGCTTCCGGCGTTTGCGGGTGGGTTCTATAGCCTCTTTTCCCTGAACTCTAGCCCCGGCAACCTGTATCTTTCCCAGGATGCGAAAGCGGGCTGCAACAATCCCGCATGGCAGATCGAGGTGAACATGGCGTCCTACACGGGTGGTCCCCACGGAATCAGCGGCAATGGCGGCTTTTTCCAGGCGTCGGGCGGCCAATGCCTGGGCGTGGCCGATGACGGGAATCCGCAGGCGCTCTACGACTTGGTCCAGGAACATTGGGGCAATGCCGAGAAGAACCTGATGCTTGCTTCCGATATCGACCTTCACGAATTTGACGAGACGACTCCCGCCGGGACGTGCCTTATGAACCACGTGCCGCTTGATTTTTCGACAGCGCATGTGATTTTCGACGGCAACGGGTTCTGGGTAAAAAACCTTTGCTATGTGCACGATGTCGCGTCTGGAGCGATGACGCAGCCGGCCGGTTTCTTCAGTTCCATCAAGGAGCACGAGGCCGTGAACGTGAACTTCAAGAATGTTCGCATGGTGGTGTCGGATTCGCGTGCGGACCGCGATGTGGCGGAAGCGGGCGCGGACTACTATCCGGTCGGTGCGCTTGCCGGTTATGTGTGGATGTCGACGGTGCGTCGCGTGAGCTTACAGGATGTGGATATCCAGGCGCCCGTGGCGGGGGCCCTTGCGGGCAATATCAGCGCATCGACGGTTTCGGACATTACGGCGAACGACGACATCCTTATTCACAACGTGCTCGAACTCTCGAATGAAAAAGGGAACTTTGCGGGCTCTACGTTGTTTGACTGGGGCAGCCGCTATTCCGTGTTCCTGGGTGGAATTGCCGGCTTTGCTTTCCAGGTGGACTTCAAGAATCTGACGGTCCGTGCCAAGGTGCAGGATTCCTCTTCGGCTGCGACGCAGTCCGCTCTCGGTGGTGTTGCCGGGCTCTATGCGTATGCGGGCTTTGTCGATGCGACGGTAGACAGCTCGTCGGTCGTTATGGACAACATAAAGCTCGATTCCAGCGACAGCGGCAAGGCGTATACCAAGATTTCGGGCGGTATGGCGATGGGCGGTATCTTCGGCGAAGCGGGAATCACCTATGGCACCAATGGCCCGTATTCGTCGGCGGTGGCGAACCTCTCGATCGTGAATAGTGCAGGTGTTGTCGGAATCAGCGAAAGCAATGCGGACAGTGTCTTTGCAGGCGGGCTTGTCGGGCGGGTCTCCGTGTTCAAGGGGGCTTCGTTCTCGCTGCAGAAAGATACGGTGAAGGTGATGGTGAAGGATTCCTTGACGCGCGCTGTTTCGCATGCCTACTATGCGGGTGGGCTTTTGGGCCTTGCGGGAGAAACCGATGCCGCTAACCTCACCGACGACAGTTTTGTCTCCATCGTGGGTTCCCGCGCGCAGGGTTCTATCTCGGTGGCAGGGTCTGCGACTGCGGTAGGGGACGGGTTTGATGTGAACGCCTACCTCGGCGGTTTCGCGGGGATTGCTATTTTGTCTGTAAACGGAAAGGGGCTTTTGGGATGCCGTAGCGATGTGGATATCCGTTCGAACCTGAAATCCTCTTATGAAGGCGAACTGGTCAATAGCTATTTCCCGGCATACGACAGCATTTTCGTCGGTGGGTTCTTCGGGATTGCCGATATCCTCGGCAACGGCACCAAGAATGACCTCGAACTTTTGAATTCGACCTATACGGGCTCTATCTCGGTGGCCGACAGCGTAAGCCCTGTTTACGTGGGCGGTATTCTGGGGGCGTTCTTCAATAGGGCGGTCAGCGGGGGAACCAAGTCCGTGTCGTTCCGCGATGTCACGGTAGATGCTTCGGACGATAACCTTATCCGTATCGACGCTTCGGGATCGAATTTCGAAAAACCTTCCGCTTCGATGGTGGGCGGCATCTGCGGCTATTGCTATGCGCTGCGCAGCATGCAGAAGTCGGGAGCCTCCGGCAATATTGCGGTTCAAGGCGCGTTCGGTACGGACAGCCTGCTGGCAGGTGGCCTTGTGGGTGCGACCGTCACCTATGCCGACGTCGAAATGAAGAATGCCTTCTATGTGGGGAACCTCGTTCCCGTCGATGCGGCTCCCGTCAAGATGGGATACCTTTTCGGAAAGCTCGATGCCACTGCGAAGGTCGACGTGTTTTACGCATACCATTATGGCGAAGATGCGGTGGAATACCCGTATGGCGCCTTCAAGTATAGCGGCAACGATGCTACTGCATCCTGGAAGGTTCAGAACGGCCAATACGCTTCGGGTTACGTAATCAGGAATGGCGCGGTCCGGTCGCTTGACGAAAATAGCAACGGTACGGAGGTTTCTGCGACGATGCAGAAATCCGCTTTCGCCGGGTTCATGAATACGGACCAGTCGCCCTACGTGTGGGCTTTTGAGCAAGGCGAAAATGGGAGCCTTCCCTTTATCGCGTGGGGCCCGCATTCGGCCGTGGCGCCGATTTCCGTGGTGGCCTTCCATGTGAATTTCATGGATAAGGACGGCAAGACGCTTGTCGGGACGCAGACGGTCAAGAGCGGCGAAGCCGCGGTCGCGCCCGAGCCCCCGGAACACGAAGGTTACACCTTTGCAGGCTGGGACAAGGCTTTCGACAATGTGGAATCGGACTTGACGGTGACTGCCCGCTATACGATCAACAGCTACAAGGTGGTGTTCAAGGAAGGCGAACGCAAACTGTTCGAAAAGGAATTCGAGTACGGGACGATGCCCGTGTACGATGGCGAAACTCCGACGAAGCCCGCGACGGAACTGCATACGTGGACGTGGACGGGATGGGAACCGGCTTTGGCGCCGGTGAAGGGAGATGCGGTTTACCATGCGACCTTCCGTGCCGTAGAAATCCCGGTTTCGAGCAGCAGCGCCGAAGTTTCTAGCAGTAGCGTGCCGGAATCGAGCAGTTCGCTCCTGTCGAGCTCGAGCGTGCTCCTTTCGAGTTCGAGCGAAATGCAGCCCGCAAGTTCTTCCGAAGAAGTTGCCGAATCCAGTTCCAGCGGAGAATACGAAATTTCGAGCTCCAGCGAAGAAGTCCCGGAATCGAGCAGTGGAATCGAAATGCCGGAATCCAGCAGCGACCGGGCGGTGGAACCTGCACACATTACGATGGAAGCCCATTCCTGGCAGCTGGTGAGTGTCGCCGCATTTAAGGATATGGAATCCTTCGGCGAGGAATCGGCGTTCTACTGGTGGGACGAACGCAATCCCATCGGCGAATACTGGCAATACCGCCGTTATGACGAAACCGAGAAATACGATGCGACACGCGGATTCTGGTTTGGAACGTTTGAAAGCAAGACTATCGAACTCCGGAACAGCGACCCCGAGGAGGCTTCCGATATCGAATGGGAACTCGATAGCCTCTACAGCGGCTGGAATCTGGTGGCGAATCCCTACAGCTGGAGCATCATTCTCGATGCGGATGATTACGGCGATGTCAAGTTCTGGCAGTGGAATCCGGAAACAAGCGAATACGAAATTGCCGATACCCTTGCGCCTTACGAGGCCATATGGGCGAAGGTCTCTAGGCCGGTGACGATTCGGATTCCGGCAAAACCTGCTGCGAAGTCGGCCCCTGCTGTAGCCGGGGCTTCCAAGCGGATGCTTGCGAAGTCCGCAAATGGAAATGGCGGCTGGAATTTGCGTGTGATGCTGTCCGACAAAAACGGCAAGCGCGACAGCTGGAACTTTATTGGCGTGGGTGATGAATCGACGCTGGCGGAACCGCCTGCCGGCATGGGCGATTTTGTGAACCTCTCCATTGTCGAAGACAACCAACGCCTGGCAAAGAGCGTGAAGGCCCGCTCCTGTGCCGCAGAAGTTGATTGTGAATTTGTATGGAACATGGAGGCGAGTGCCACGAGTGCGCGCAAGGCGTCCCTCTCCTTCGAAGGTCTCGAAGATGTCGTGGCCGCGGGTCTCCGCGTGTTCGTTGCCGTAGATGGCAGGACGTTCGAGGCCACGGACGGCAAGGCCATGGAAATTTCACTAGAGAAAAACGCCAAACCCGTGACGCTACGTGTTTCCAGGGAGAACGTGGCCGTAGCGGGGGCGGCGAAATTCTCGAATTTCCGCTTTGTGCAGCAGGGCTCGCTAGTCGGCGTGTCTTTCGATGCGGCACCCGGCCTGGCGGGCAGCGAAGGCCGCGTGGACATCGTCTCGGTGAACGGAAAGGTTGTTGCAAGCGAACGGCTGGTGGCCCGTCGTGGTGAAAATACCGCTTACATCGCAACATCCGTTAAGGGACTCTACTTTGTACGGGTTCGCCTTGAAAATCAAGTCGGAATCCATAGAATTGTACTAAAATAGTACCTCTTTCTTTAGAAAAAAGATAGATTTGTAACAGGCCCCTTCCTAAAAAAGGAGAATGTTATGAGTTGTTCCCGTCGTTTGCTGCCCCTTTTGGGTGCCACGTTTTTCCTTGCGGCTTGCGGTGATGACAATGGCGAGAGTATCCTGGACGAGCTGATGCTTGCCGATTATGTGGTGGACGATGCCGACGGCCTCAAGGAATGCAACGAAGACCGTGATGGCATGACGGCCTACCTGAAGGATGCCGATTCTCTCTTGGTCTGCAAGAAGGGAAACTGGATCGCGTATGATACGACTCGGTTTGGCGATGAAAAATCTTCCAGCAGTGCGGTGAGTTCTTCGTCCGATGGCGGAAGCGGGATTGAAGATGAGTTTATTACGGGCATGAGCCCGTTTGAAACCCTCGCGGCAGTTTCTGTACTGGAACTCGATGGCGAAACGCTCGAAGAGACGGGCCGCGTATACAGGGGATGGTCTACAGGCGGCCTCGGCGGTTATGAGGTGCATGGGGTGACGCTTGCTTCGCAATATGCTGCTGTCGAAATTAGCGGCAATTACCGCCTTGCTGTATCGGGCAGCGTGACAGACATTCCCGTCACCCTGAAAGCTTTGGTGGATTTCTCTGAAACCAGCTCGGTGAACGTGAACTTGCTGACGCATCTGGAATACGCGCGCGTGCGTAGCTTGGTGGCGTCGGGCAAGAGTGTCGCGGACGCGAGGCAACAGGCGGAATCCGAAATCCTGGACGCTCTCGGCATTGAAGGCTCTGTCGGAAATTTCGGGGACCTGGATATCGCTTATTCCGATGACGGCAGCGCCATTCTGCTGGCTGTCGATGTAATCATGCAGGGCGACGTGAGCGACGTGCAGCTTCTGCTCCGGTTGAAAAATTTTGCAGGCGATATCGAACGCAATGGCAGATGGAACGATTCGACGGCCAAGGCAGAAATGGCGGATTGGGCGATGCAGGCGGACCTGGGCGGAAAGCTTGCCGCTGTGCGCAAGAATATGGAATCGTGGGGTTTGGACGAGGTTCCGAATTTCGAAAAGCATGTGCGCATGTTCTGGGTCAATGTCCTTGGACTTGGTAAATGCGATGCGAAAAATGAAGGTAAAAGAGTCGAGATTGCGAATGAGCTCAGCATCTACTATGGGTCGCGATACCGCTTCCTTTGCAGCGACGGCGAATGGGTCGCAGATATCAGGCAGGATTTCGAAGATTGGGAGGCTGTAGAAGATGGCTCTATCAGGTGGAGCGAAACCGGAGATTGCTACAAATACGATGAGTCCCTCGAAAAGTGGGTGGTTGCGACCCCGCGCGAATATATGCTCGGGCTGGGTGGCTGCACGGAAAAACGCAAAGGGTTGGTCCTGAAAAGCAACATGGACTATTCCTATTACATGTGCTCCGATATTGGCTGGCGGACTGTATCTCAACTGGATTTTGACACCTACGGCCATGAGTGCGGGACGGATAACGAGGGCGAAGTCAAGCTGCTTGGCGAAGAGGGATATACGGTCTATTATATTTGCAAGTCGTATGGCTGGGAAGAGGCGGAAGAAATGGACTATGATACCTATGGCCTGGACTGTGCTTCGAAAAATGTCGGCGATGTCAAGTATGGAACCGTGACGGGGAATGTGAGGTATTACTGCACGGCTAACGGCTGGGTGGATTTTGAAACATGGAGCTGGAATGTTCCTACGGAAACTCGCCTTAGACCGGATATAAAATATGGCACGCTGGTCGACCCCCGCGATGGACAAAAGTACAGGACAATCGTTGTCGGATCCCTGGAGTGGACGGCCCAGAATATGAACTATGCGCCTGTCGAGGGTAGCTACTGCTATGATGACAATGCTGATTATTGCAAGGTGGCGGGGCGCATGTATGACTGGCAAATTGCAGTGGACTCTGCATGCCCTGAGGGGTGGCATTTGCCTACCCAGGCGGAATATAAAACACTGGTAGATGCTATGGGAGGCTCGAGCAAGGTCGGCCCCAAGTTGAAAACGACTAGCGGTTGGAACGATGGATGGAGTGGTTCTGATTCTGTGGGGTTTGCTGGTATTCCGGCGGGCTACCGGTACAATTCCCATTCCTATGAAGAGGGATACAGGACGGGATTCTGGACGAGCGAAAGAAAGGATATTCTGAGCTATGCTTATTTCCTTCCTTTGAACAATAGCAGTGTGATAAACTTTAGTTATGATAGTATTGATGACTATGCGTATTATGTCCGCTGCGTCAGGGAGGTCGAAGAATGACGGGTCGATTTTTTATGGATAGCTTTTTGAACAGGAGTTTCCGTATGGACAGGAAATTTGCCTTCTTGAAAACAGCGGTCGCGCTTTCTGCGATACTCCTCGCTGTGTCGCCGTGGGCGGCCGGAACGTCTAACCAGGAAGAGGAAGGGAAGGTCTATTGCGTAAAGCGGACCGGGTACGACGGCGAATACTACGTGCAGCTGTCGCAGCAACAGGCCGGCTATCAGCCTGCCGAAGGTGAAACATGCAGCGCTCTCTGGATTGGCCCTGAAGACGGAGGAGAGCAGGGAATTTACGAAACCTTGTATGAGCTTATCAACCAGGAGGATGCCCCTATCATGGGTCTCTTCTTGGCGTCGGATGTCGACTTCGGTGGCTATGACGAATCGCAGCAAAAGTGCAATCAGGAGTTCCGTCCGTTTGTTTTTGAAGGGGTAAGCGGTGCGATCATCATTAGGAGCAAGGACAGCAAGACATACACGGTGCGAGGTCTTTGCCGCATATCGGAATACTCCAGTGATTACGCTGCCTTTGTCGCAAGGAGGGATGGGGGCGAAATTACACTTGAGAATGTCAATTTCGAGGATGTCCATCTGGAGAATGATGAATACGCGGGACTTCTTATAAATGAAGCGTCTCAGGGCACTGCTTCGACTTTCGGGGTGGGTTCGTATGTATACACGAACGTTTCCGTGAAAGATGCCGTTATCAAGTCGTATTCCTTTGCTGGGGTCTTAGCTTCGCAGGCCGTGAATGTAAGTGTTTATAATTTCCAGGGCGAAAATATTTCCGTTTCGTCGGTGGCGACTGAAAATCCGAATGAATATGACCAAGTGATGATCGGCGGTCTCTTTGGAAAAGTGGATACGCTTGCTTCTATGGAAAGTGTCGTTGTCAAGAATTTGTCCGTAACGCATCATCGGGATGCGAAATTTAGCGATGGTCGGAATGAAAATGGACTTATCCTTGCTTCGATCGGGGGTCTTGTCGGCAAGGCTTCTGGAGGCACTTTTGCGAACGTGGCTATAGAAGGTCTTGAAGTTGCGGACCAGACCGAAGCGGGTGGAAGCCGAGTCGGTGGCCTTGTGGGTTATGCAGATCCTTTGCCGTTTGGCACTTCCGGCTATGCTATCCAGATGACCAATACTTTCACCGTGGGCGATATCCGCTGCGATGGCTCGACACCGTGCGAAATCGGGTTTGGAATAGGTTCTATGGCGTTGGGACAGAATCCTAGCCAATATGAGTGGTTCTTTAATTTCTATGCAAACTATCATTATTCCGATAATTCCGGTGACGCCGCCGGCTTTATGGGTGAAATTAGCAGCGATTTTCTTGCCAATCCAGAGACGGCTGCGAATGAATTCAATACCGAGGGCACGCTGACTCCAGGCAGTCAGGCCACGGCTCCGCAACCTATGACTGTTGCCCGGGGCAATTTCCGCAATGCGGTCGGCGATCTCACGGCGGGTGTTTTCGATACGAGTTCCTATGTGGTACGGATCGAGGAAGAGGATGGCAGCGATGGCAGCGAGTTTATGAACGGAGTCATATCCAGTTCTGCCATGAAGTCGGCAAGTTTTGCCGCTGCGATGGACACCTACGGTCGGCGCTTCTTCACGGAAGTGTCCAATCTCTCGTGGCAATATGGCGACAAGCTTGCGACTCCCTATATTTCGGGCTTGCCGGGGTATGCTGACCAGAGTCAGGTCATTGTTGATGATGTTTGGGTCTACTTCTTGATGGATTGTGTCGAATCTGGCTGTCTCACCGAAAGTGAGGAGCGGATGCTTTCCAACTACGGCAACTATCGTATGAGCAATATTAATGAGAATCTCTTTAGGTTCGAAACGAATGATGGGCGCATCAACCAAAAGTGGGCCGAGTTCGCCTACGAACTGACGCAGGACAATCCTGATCGCGCTCCCGTATGTTGGGTGATGTCCAGGGGCAAGGTCCCGTTTGCTGTGGATAATGTCTATACGCAGAGTCAAAACTATACGCTTTCTACCGATTGCAATGCGAATGCGGTTTCGGAAGCCGAGATTTTCCTTGGCGAAGGCGTGGATTACATGATGTCGCCCGTGACTGTCATGACATTCTCCAAGGATTCGGCGACGGGCACATTGACGGAAGTGAGCAGCATGGCTAGCGATGGAAGTGCCCCCATGTTCTTCGAAATTGGCCAGGTCATCTATATCTATTCCTCTACGCCGGCAATTACGGATGGCTCCAGGTTCAAGGGCTGGAAACTCCGTGCCGCACTTGCTCTCACGACTGATCAGGATGTCCTGCTTGAAAGGGCGAGGGCGGGCATTCTTGTCCCGTCGGACGAAAACGGCTATTTCGACCTGGGTTCGGTGAACGACGAACTTATGGAAGAATTTTTGAAAACGCCCGAAGGCAAGAAGGCGATGCAAGAAGACGAGGGCGAAATGAAACCCGTCGTTGCGGTGCTCATCTATCCCGAAGGCTTCGAGAAGGCGAACGGAATCACGGATTCCGGCGATTCGGGCAATGACGAGCCCGGTAAGGAAGGCGATGCTGAATTTGAATTGCTCGAAATCGTGAAGCCGCGAATCCTGAGTTCCGGCAACGCTATTCAGTTTGTCGCGCAAACGGGGAACTTTAGGTATGTGCAGGATTACCCCTTTATTGCCATCATGATAGAAAATGACGATGGCGAGCTGATCGTAAATGATACCATCTATAACGGAAGTTGGTGGCCCGAAGAGACGCGCTGGACCAAGTACCCGCTGGCATTCGGAAACTACCTGCTGACCGCGACAATCTTCAATGGCGATCAAAAGGCGACCTATATGCAGGATTTCGAGGTGAAGTCGACAATCGCGGACGGCAAGGCCGATTCCTGGCACATGGTTTCGCTTTGGAATGTCGATTTCGATAGTTACAAGTGGTCGGACGATGGAATCTTCTACTGGTGGGACGAATCGAATGCTGCGGGAAAGTTCTGGCAGTATCAGGAACTTTCGCCCAAGGATTCCTTGGTACAGGGCCGCGGCTACTGGTACAATTCGCTTGACGGCAACGCTCTCAAGCTGAAGGATTCCGCATTCGTCGATGACCTGACCTGGAAACTGGACAGCGTGAACAGCGGTTGGAACCTTGTCTCGAATCCCTACGGCTGGTACCTGGATCTGGGTGTAGACGATGAGGAAGAAGAGGAGGAAGGGGACTACAATCAAGAAAATTCGTGTGACGAGAAGTGGGAATGGCTTGAACACGAAAGCCACATGGGTGGAAGGTTCGACAAGGAGTTCTACGAAAGCCAGAAGGGATGGGTTGAGGAATATTGCAGGAGCTTGTTGCCTGCCGTGGAATTCTGGCGCTGGAATCCGACAACCGGCAACTACGACCCGGCCAGAATTCTTGCTCCCTACGAGGCGGTGTGGGTGAAGGTGAACAAGCCCGACTCAATCTCCAAATGGGAACTTTCATCGGACCCCTACTTTGCCGACTCGCTCAATATGGATGGCGAAAATGTGCTTACGAAGTCGCTGAACAAGAAGTTCGTGCTTGCGAAAGCCGCCGGCAAGAGCGGATGGGCGCTGCAGGTGAAACTCTCCGATGCGCGGGGCAAGATGGATAACTGGAACGTGCTCGGCGCGGGCCGTGTCGCCTTGCGTTCCGAGGAACCGCCTGCCGGCATGGGCAACCGCGTAAACCTTTCCATCGTGGAATCGGGCAAGCGGCTTGCGAAGAGCGTGAAGCTTGTTTCTGAAGGTACCTACGATTGGAATGTCGAACTCTCGGCGACCAGCGACCGCATGGGTTATCTCGAAATTGCGGGTCTCGACGACCTTGCTTCGAAGGGCCTCTCCGTGTATGTGACAATCGACGGCAAGACGACGAAGATGGTCAATGGCACAGCCATGAAGGTGATGCTCTCTACGACGCCGAAGGTCGCGAATGTCCATGTGGGTGACGCCCCGAAGGCCGTGCTTGCGCGCACGCTTGATGGTCTCAAGGCTATGCAGTCCGGTACGACGCTCCAGGTGGGCTTCGATGCGGGATCAGGCCTCGCGGGTAGTGCCGTAAGTGTGGATATCGTAGACCTGAAGGGACATGTGGTGCGCTCCGTTTCTACGAAGGCGCTTGCAGGGGCCAACAGCGTCGCCGTCGAAACGCCGAAGCCCGGTGTCTATATGCTCCGCGTCCGTGCGGGGAATGTGGGCGGAATGGGTCGCTTGATGGTGAAGTAGCAGAGTCCTGTTTTTGAAGGTGGTCCTTTATGAAGACGCTCGTCGTTGTTGGTTTCGTATTAGCCCTTTCCCTGTTCTCCGGATGTTCTATATCGGGGAGCTACGGGCATGTGGAACAGTTCGAGATGGAGGCTCTCGCGTCGCCCGAATTGCGCGGTGCGGGAGGCTTTAGGGAACCCAACACGACAGCGACGCGCCTGACGGCGAATGTCCACATGGGAAACCCGGAGAAGGAACGGCTTTCCGGCATTGTCAACAAGAAGGGAAATTGTGGCAACCTTGCGGACTGCGAGGAATACAAGGATATCGAGGTCAATGAAAACGTGGATGCTACTTACAGGATGGGATTCCCTGTTTTGACCGCTTCCCTGGATTTCGTGTACAAGCATAACCTGCTCATGCTGGGAGGGAGCGCCTCCATTGACAAGGGCGTGTTCGGCAACGCGTTTATGGGACTGAATACGAAGTATTTCGAAATCGGGGCTGCGGCGGGCTTGTGGATCCACCGACGCGAATTCACCTATTCGGGAACGGACTTTTTCTGCGTGCATTATTTCTTGGGCGGGGATGAGCTCGAGAAAGGTTCCTTTGAGTCTTCGACGAGTGTCGGGCAGGTGGCTGTCTATGGCGGTTTTGCCAGTGCCTACTATGGCCCGCTTTCCCTCAGTTTCTCGTTCAGCGTCTATCGCCCCGACCCGGCCTATTCGAAGTCAAACGACAATTTGCAGGCGAAATTTGCGTTCCCGCGGGTGATGACGGAATACATTGTCGCGGGCTACAGGCTCAACGACAGTTGGGAATTCCGGGTGGGTGCGGCCAACACCTTCGGAGAATTTCCCGGTTGGCATTGGTCTGTCACGGGCGGCGTGAGCTACTATCCCAAGTAGTTGCTATCGGCCCGAGTGGTATATTTGAGACCACAAAAAAGGAACCCATGCGGGTTCCTTTTTAGTTATTCTGTCGCGACAGTTGATTACTTGATAATCAGCATGCTGTCATCCCACGCCTCGTGCTTTTCGAGGCCCAGGAGGTTCGCGGTCGTTGCAGCGATGTTGGAGAGCCCCCAGTCGCCTTCCTTGAGGGAAAGCTTGCCGCCCGTTACGTTATCGTAAAGGATGCAGGGAACCTTGTTGAGCGTGTGGCTCGTCTTGGCCTTGAAGGTGCCGTCCTTGTTGACCTTCGGCATGCCGGTCTTCTTGTCGATTTCGTACATTTCGTCGGCGTTACCGTGGTCAGCCGTGATGATGGCGACACCACCGAGGGCGTCGATCACCGGGAGGAGTCGTGCAAGGCCGATGTCCACCGCTTCGATAGCCATCGTAGCGGCGCGGAAGGAGCCCGTGTGGCCCACCATGTCGCCGTTGGGGAAGTTGCAGCGGAGCGTCTGGTACTTGCCGCTCTTCAAGGCTTCGATCATGGCGTCGGTGATTTCGGCAGCCTTCATCCACGGGCGCTGTTCGAACGGAACAACGTCGGATTCGATTTCGAGGTAGGTTTCGCCGTCGAACTTGCTGGAACGGTTACCGTTCCAGAAGTAGGTCACGTGGCCGTACTTCTGCGTTTCGGAGCAGGCGAACTGCTTCACGCCGGTTTCAGCGAGCCATTCGCCGCTGGTTTCCTTGATGGCCGGAGGCGGCACCAAGAAGCGGTTCGGGAGCTTGAGGTCGCCGTCGTACTGGAGCATGCCGGCGTAGCAGACCTTCGGGAAGCGTACGCGGTCAAATTCGCTGAAGGATTCTTCTTCGAAGGCACGGGTGATTTCGATGGCGCGGTCGCCACGGAAGTTGAAGAACACCACGGAGTCGCCATCGTTGATGGTGCCGACCGGCTGGCCATCCTTAGCAATCACGAACGGGGGCAAGTCCTGGTCAATGGCCTTGGTTTCGCCACGGAGGGTTTCGATAGCCTGCGTAGCGTTGTCGAAGTAGCGGCCTTCGCCGAGCACGTGGGTCTTCCAGCCGAGTTCCACCATCTTCCAGTTAGCGTTGTAACGGTCCATGGTAATCTGCATACGGCCACCGCCGCTAGCAATGCAGACGTCGAATTCCGGGCTGCGGAGTTCGTCGAGGAACTTTTCGAACGGGCCGACGTAATCGAGTGCGGAAGTTTCCGGAACGTCACGGCCGTCGAGCAAGATGTGCACGCGGACCTTCTTGAGGCCTTCCTTCTTGGCCTGGGCCACCATGGCCTTCAGGTGAGAAATGTTGGAGTGGACGTTACCGTCGCTGAAGAGGCCGATGAAGTGGAGCACGGAACCGTGGTCACGCACGTTCGCGGCAATTTCCTTCCAGGCGTCGCGGCCGAAGATGTCGCCGGAGACGATTGCGTCCTGCACGAGGGCGGCACCCTGGTTGTACACCTGGCCCGCACCGATAGCGTTGTGGCCCACTTCGGAGTTACCCATGTCTTCGTTGGTCGGCATACCCACGGCGCGGCCGTGAGCCTTCAAAAGCACGTTCGGGTACATCTTGAAGAGGTTGTCGAGAGTCGGGGTGCGGGCGGCCTTGATGGCGTTGCCTTCGACCTTATCGGTGATACCAAAACCGTCCATCACGATGGTGACGACGGGTCCCTTGATACCGGGGAAGTTGGAAAGCTTCTTGAGCATAGTTTACTCCGTATTAATGTTTACGGCGCAAATATAGAAAATGCGCACCGCATAAGAGAAAACCCTCCCGCAACGGGGAGGGCTTTTGAAAAGCTTTTAGCAGTCGATTACTTGTAGTAAATGAGAGTCACGGAACCCTTGGTATTGCTTTCGAACATGGGCTTCTTGATCATGACGGGGTAGGTCTTTCCATTTGCCACGACTTCGAGCCAGAGGCCGGAAGTGAGCTCCTCGTCATAGGCACGTGTTGATGCCTTGAACTTTTCGAGGCAGACGGGCTGGCCGGGGTTGGCGACTTCCGGCTGCAGGCCGGTGGTCTGGCTGTTGTCTTCGAACACGGAGACTCCGGCGCCCGGGACAAGAGATGCTTCCCTGCCGGAAATGTGCAAGGTGACATGCGGATTGTCTGCGAGACCCGTTTCGAAGTTGAGCGCATTCTGGGAACTACCCGTGGTGTTGGAAAGTTCGACTTCGTTTGCGGTCACCGGGGTGCAGGTTTCCGGTTCCGAAGCAGAAGATGATTCCGGTTCCGGAGCCTTGCATTCGCTTTCGTTACGCGTGAAGGTTAGCTGGTTGTAGGTGTTCGTGTAGGTAATAGTCTTGACCTTCGGATCGACCGTGTGCTTGGTGCTTGAGAATACGGTGATATAGAGGTTGAAAACTCCGCAGCTGCTAAGCTGTGAAAATTCAAAGAACTTCTGGGACAGGGAGATGCGATCGGTGGGTAAAACCTGGCCGTCGAGATTGATGGCGATGGGTTCCTGCATAATCTTTCCGTCGCCTGTGGGCTTGCCCACGGCAAAGTGCACGCTGTCGATGCGCGTCACCTGGTTCGTGTCGCCTTCGAATGCACCTTCGGAACTGAAGAAGTCCGGGTCGATTGTGATGACGCCGCTCAAAGAACCCTGCATGCCGTTCATTCCGGACATTACCGTAACGGAGGGCTCGTTGAACAGGACCGGATTTAGAGAGGATTCCTTGGGAAGTTCGACGGGCTTGGAGGACGAGGATCCCGGACCGACCGGGTTGTCTCCGCCTTCACCGCCGCAGGCAGTGAAACTGAAAAGAGTGGCGGCCGCAGTTAGGCCGAAAAGAATCTTTTTGGAGTTCATGAGTGTACCTCTGTTTGTTTTTCTTGAAAATAAACAAAAATAAGCCAAAATGCAAAGGGAAAAACGTAAAAAAAGGCGAAAAACAATAAAATGTGCTTAAAATCGCCATTAAAAGCCTTATTTTGACAATTGACGGCGCTTTCGGGTCAGCAGAGCCTTTCCGTGAGCCTTGTAAACCGTCTGATGCTCCTGTTGTTGCGGACCGCGGTCGCGAACGCCCCCGGTGCAGAAAGTACCCACACGTGCCCCTTCGCTCGGGTGATTGCCGTGTATATCAGGTTCCGCTGGAGCATCATGTAGTGGCTCGAATCGAGAATCACGATGACCGCCGGGTACTCGCTTCCCTGGCTCTTGTGGATGGTGCAGGCGTAGGCGAGCGCGAGCTGTTCCAGTTCGTCGCCCTCGTACTCGACGGTCTTGTCGTCGTAGAACACCGTCACCTTGTCGTCGCTCTTGTGTACCTTGAAGATTACGCCCACGTCGCCGTTGAACACGTTCTTGTCGTAATTGTTCTTTATCTGCATCACCTTGTCGCCGTCGCTCCAGGGGACTCCCATAATCCTGTGGCGTGCGACTCCGGGGTTCTGCAGTTTTTGCAGGAAGGCGTTCAGCTCGAAGATGCCGAGCGGGCCCTTGCGCATGGGGGAAAGGATTTGTAGGTCGGCCTTCTGGTCGATATCGATTTTGCTCCGCACGCCCGTAGCGAGAAGGTCCGCGATAATCTGCTTGGCCTGCTCGGGTTCCTCGAACGGAATAAAATGGAAGTTCGGGCCGTCGATGGGCGAGGGGACAATGCCCTGGTTTATCTTCGCTGCCTTGTCGGCGATGTCGTTCCCGCCTGCCTGCCGGAATATGTGCTGCAGGCGCGTCGTCGGGATTTTCGGGCAGCGGATGAGGTCGTTCAGCACGTTGCCCGGGCCCACGCTCGGGAGCTGGTCCGCGTCGCCCACGAGAACGATGCGGGTCTTCGCGTGAATCGCCTCGAACAGCGCCGCCGCAAGCCAGGTATCGACCATGCTGAACTCGTCGATGATGAGCAAATCGCAGGGCAGCTTGTTTTCGGCGTTGCGGTTGAATTTCTTTGTGGCGGGGTCCATCTCGAGCATGCGGTGGATGGTACGGGCCTTTAATCCGCAGAGGTCGCCCATGCGCTTGGCGGCGCGGCCCGTGGGGGCGGCGAGGAACACGCTCTCGTCCATCTTCTGCGCGAGGTGGAGGATCCCCTTCAGGATAGTCGTCTTGCCGGTGCCGGGCCCGCCGGTGATAATCGATATGCGGTAGGCGAGCGCCATCTGGATAGCTTGCCGCTGGATGGGGTCAAACGCGAACTTGTGCTGGTGTTCCCAGTCCATAAGCGCCCGCTCGAAGCCCGCGGTGGGGAGCGCGTTGCCCGCAAGCCGGTACAGGATGTTGTCTGCAATGCTCTGTTCGGCGCGGAATATCGGCGGGTAGAAGCAGTCATCGTCGACGCGCTTGATGCGTTCGCATTCGCACAGGTAATCGAACTGCTGCATAAGCCCGTAGACGGCATCGTCGTCTTCCATCGGAATGCGCAGAATCCGGAAGGTCTTTTCGAGAAGGATATCCTTGGGAAGGTACACGTGCCCTTCGCTGAAACTCGATTCCTGCAGCACGTACATGAGGGCGGACTGCAGGCGCTTGGGACTCTCCTTCGGGATGCCGACCTTCATCGCGATTTCGTCGGCCTTCAGGAACCCGATGCCCCAGATTTCTTCGCAGAGCAGGTACGGGTTCTCGGTAATGCGGGCAATCGTTTCGGCGCCGAACTGGTTCCACAGGCGTTTCGCGACACTGCCCGCGATGCCGTGCCCGTACAGGAACAGCATCGTTTCCCTGCTGTGGCGGTTTGTTTGCCATGCGGCGAGGAAGGCTTCGACCTTCTTTGCCGGGAACCCCTTGATTTTTGCCTTGCGGAATATTTCGGGATGGTTGTCGAGGATGTCCGCGGTATCGTCGCCGAACACCTTCACGATTGCCTCTGCCGTCTTGGGGCCGATGCCGCGGAATATACCCGAGGCGAGGTATGCGCCGATATCGCTTTCCTGCGGGGCCGCGACCTTGTACGAGGTGCACTTGAACTGCCTGCCGTACTTGGGGTGGCGCCCCCATTCCCCTTCCATCAGGAGCTTTTCGCCACTCCCCAAATCGGGAAAAGTCCCCGTCACCACGACGGGGGCTTTTTCGCCTTCCACGGTCACGCGGAAAACGGAAAACCCGCTATCGGCGCTGTGGAACGTAACGCTCTTGATGGTTCCTTCGAGCTGCATCCGCTAGGCTAGAACTCCTTATTCCGGCTCGTAGTCGTTCTTCTTGTCGATTTCGCTATCCCACTTGTCGGGGTCGAACTGCTTGTTGGAGGCGAGCTTCTTGCCGCGCAGGCACAGGAGCGCGCCGAGCACGGCAGCATTTTCGATGGCGAGCACGAGGGCTGTCTTGTAGTCAAGCCCGAATCCGAGCGGGGCGCCCTTCAGGTTTTCGGGGCTCACCCACAGGATGTAATCGAAGCAGATGAACGCCATGAACATGCACGGGATAAGCGCAATCACGTAGTTCTTCTTTTTGCTGCGGAGGTAAACTGTTGCTACGCACAGGCTGCACACGGCCATGAGCTGGTTGCTCCAGCTGAAGTAGTTCCACAGGATGTTGAAGCCCTGCGGGTTCAGGTTGCTCCAGAAGATAATCACGAGGCAGATGGCGAACATCGGCACGGTAAGGAGCAGGCGCTTCTTCGGGTCGGTCTGGTCGATGCCGAAGAGTTCCGAAATCGTGAGGCGAAGGCTACGCAGGCTCGTGTCGCCGCTCGTAATCGCAAGGATGATGACACCCACCACCACGAGGATGGAAATCGGGGCGAACGGGATGACGGTAGAGACGAGAACGCTCAGTACCTTCACGCCGCCTGCCGCCATGAGCTCGGGTTGCATGTGGTAGATGAACATGCCGCCCGCGGCCCAGATCATGCCGATGAGGCCTTCGATAATCATCATGCCGTAGAACGTCTGGCGGCCAGTCTTCTCGGTCACTTCGGTGCGGGCCACGAGCGGGCTCTGCGTGCTATGGAATCCGCTGATGATGCCGCAGGCAATCGTCACGAAGAGCATCGGGATAATGGGCTGGTGTGCCGGATGCTGTGTGAAGTTCGAGGCGATGTCAGAGAGGTTGAATTCGCTAAGCACATTGAGGTGCGGCGCGATGCCGATCATGATTCCGAGGGAGGCGAGAATGAGCAAGCCGCCGAAAATCGGGTAGATGCGGCCGATAATCTTGTCGATGGGGAAGAATGTGCTTGCGAAGTAGTAGGCGAAAATCACGCCGACCGCTACCCAGAAGAGCGTGGGGGAGACTGCGGAGCCCGCGATGATGGGCGTGTTGATGAGCTGCGCCGGCGTGTTAGTGAACACAGCTCCCACGAGGATGAGCGCCACGGAAATGAGCGCCATCACCACCTTCGAGGGGCCCTTGCCCAGGAACTTGCGCGAAAGTGCCGGCACGTTGTAGCCGTTGTTGCGCATGCTTATCATGCCGCTGAAGTAGTCGTGTACCGCACCGCCCAATACGTTACCCAGCGGGAGGATGATGAACACGATGGCTCCGAACTTGATGCCGAGAATCACGCCGATGACAGGGCCGATACCCGCGATGTTCAGAAGCTGGATGAGCATGTTCTTCCAGTGCTTCATCGGGACGCGGTCAACGCCGTCGGGGTTAGCGAGTGCCGGAGTCTTGCGGTCGTCAGGGCCGAAGACATGTTCGACAAACTTTCCGTAGGTAAAGTATCCGCCAATCAGTATGGCGACACCGATAAGGAATGTAATCATGTTATGCCTTCTTGTTTGTTAAAAATCTATTCTTCGGACTGCTCGGCTTCCTGGCTCAGTTCCTGTTGGGCGTCATCGCTTGCTTCTTTTGTGGCTGCGTCCTTTTCTGCAGTCTCGTTTGCCTTCTCTTCGTTCTTTGCTCCGCGCACGTAGCCCTTGTCCTTCGCAATCTCATCCGGCGTCTTGTCTTCGCCGAATTGCTGGCGCAGGTAGAGAATATTCGTCGTGAAGCTCGACTTGCCCGCATAATCGAATCCTGCGACCGGATGGAAGCTCTTGCCGAGCTGGAGAGCAATCGCGATGCCGAACTTGAATCCGTTATTGCCTTCGACAGAAATGTTCGGGTTGAGGGTCTGGCCGTAGTATGCGGAAGGATTACCGAAAGCGTCCTTCGCCTGGCAGGTCAGCTTGCCGGAAGATTCCATGGTCGCGGACTGGTAGCCGAGCGTCATCATGACTTCGAAGAAATTGAAGGGCTTGTATCCGATGACTACATCGAATGTTGTCGCCGAAATGTCAAGATCGAGCTGTCCGGTATAATCCTTGGGCTTGTAGCTGATGCTGCTGGAGTTGTATCCGAAGACGAGGCTCACGTCGAGGCCCTGGGCCGCCTTCGGGAGCATGTACTGGAACCACCTGCCAACGCTGTACTGCAGGCCGAAACCGAGCAGGCTGAACCCGCGCAATTCGCTGATGGCGGGGAGCCACATCCCGCGAACGACGGCACGGGCATGGAACATGCTGACTCCGAGTTGCAGGTAAGGGTAGGTGAAGACTCCGAGACCGTTCAGGGTCTCGTTACCGTAAACGAAATTGTTCGTATTCAGCGGGTCTGCGGTCTTGTCCCAGTTGCTTCCGAAAATCGTGGGCACATCGCGCGTCTGGCCGAGAGCGTCCTTCTCCTTGAAAGTGCGGTCTTCGTCGTTGATGGGGATGAGGGCAATCGGCAATCCGAATTCGAAGGCGAGGCTCTGCGGCACATTTGCGCTTACATACCAGTTGCTGTTGAGCACGTTGCCCAGATTCTCGATGATGGGCTTTACGTAACCGGGACGGTTGAATATGCGTGAATCTCCACCGGGGCGGTTTTCGAACGCGGCGATTGATTCGTAGATAGTTGCCCAGCCTTCGCCGTCTGCAGCAGATGCGATGGATGCGGCCCCTAGGAGAATTGCGATTGTGTACTTGGCAAACGTTTTCATACGCCGCCAAATCTAGCTAAAAGCGAGATGTCGGGCAACGGTGAATCCGGATTGGAGACTTAAAACTGATATTGGACGTTCATTCCGACAAAAACGAATGTCTGCCACATGTAGGAATCGAGATCGCAAAGTTCGCTTTCCTTGGTGTAGACATTCTTGAACCAGTTTTCGTAGATTTTGATGAACGGAACCATTGCAATGTTATCTGAAATAAAATACTTGATATTTGCGATAAGCCCGATACCGGATCCCATGAATTCGGCATCGTAAGCGTCTTCGCCTATGAAAACCGAATTTTCGGTGGTTACTGCGGTGTAGGAATACGAAGCCCCGACTCCCACCTGGAAAAACTCCGGCCAGAAGAAGTTGTAGATGAACTCCATGCTGATTCGCCAGAGGAGGCTGCTTTCCTTGTGGGTTTCATCGGGGAATCCGTTGAGCGTCTGTTCGGATTCCCAGATTTGAAAGTTGAACGTGAGCGTGAATTCGCGGATGTTCGCGCCGATGGTGAAGTCGGGGTTCGCGAGAAACTCGAGTGCCGGAGCGTGGACAATTTCCTTTTGCCCCAATGTGTCCTTCATCGAAATAACGCGGTTGTTGAAGTCGCCTTTGGATGCGACTGCTCCGATGCCCGCGCTTACAAAATATGAACGCGGCCAGTCTCCATCCGCGAAGGCGGAGACGCCGACGAGCAGAATCAAAATGGCAACGAGTTTCTTCATGATTATTTTGCGTAGTAGAACATGGCGTCGATGCACTTCTTGGCGGCAACGCGAACCGATTCGTCAAGCTCGACATGCTCGGCCTTTTCGGGATGGCGGAGCGTCTCAAGGATGTTTTCGAGCGAGTTGCTCTTCATGTACTTGCACATGCTGCAGCTGCCGATAAAGCGCTTTTTCGGATGCTCGTATTGCATGCGGGCGTTGAGGCCGCATTCGGTGAGCAACAGGAACGGGGTCTCGTCGGGCTGTTCCTTGATGTAGTTCACCATTTGTCCCGTGCTTCCGACGTAGTCGCTCAGGAGGGCGACACCCGGGTGGCATTCGGGATGGCTTACCACTTTGAGCCCAGGATTCTGGCTGCGGAAAAAGTCGATAAGTTCGGAATCGTAGGTCTCGTGCACGTAGCAGCAGCCGTTGTGCAAAACGATTTCTTTCTTGATACCGCGCTTGTCGAGGTCGGCCTGGATGTTTTGGCCCATGAGCCTGTCGGGGACGAAAACGATCTTGTCCGTCGGGAGCCTCTCGATAATCTTCATCACGTTTCCACTCGTGACGCACACGTCGCAGGCGGCCTTCACGTCGGCGGTCGTGTTGATGTAGCAGACGAATGTGTGTTCCGGATATTTTTTGCGGAGTTCCCTGACTTCTTCTCCGGTGATGGAGTCGGCGAGGCTGCATCCGGTGAGCGGACCCGGGATGAGCACGTCCTTTTCGGGGTTGAGAATCTTGGCTGTTTCGCCCATGAAGCGCACGGCAGAAAACAGGATGGTCTTCTGCGTCACCTTGGTCGCATCCTCGCTCAGCTTAAAGCTGTCGCCATTGTAGTCGGCGACGCCGAGGATGATTTCGGGGGCCACGTAGCTGTGCGCGAGGATGACCGTATCCTGGTCTTTTTTGCGCTCGTTGATTTCGTTGATCAGCGGGAGCATCTGCTCGCATTTTTCCTTGGTGTAGGTGCAGAGCACGGCTCCGGGCTGGATGGACTTGAGTCGGTTGTAGAGTTCGTCTGTCGTCATGGGAAATCTCCGCGCCAAAAATAAAAAAATAGGGAGGCCTCTTGCGGCCATGGGTCAGTATCCGGCCCATTCCGCGCTGATGGAGGGGCTCGCCTTGCGGATTTTTTCGTCCTCGGGCGAATCCTTGCCGGGGGCGATGTCTCCGTTTTCGATTTTCGACTTGATTTCGTCGAAGGTCCGCGGCGGGACCGATTCGGGGGAACTGTCTCCCAGCACCTTGCACGGTGCGTTTTCGGATTCCTTCGCCTTGTCCTTCACCGGCGTGTATTCGCGGGCGGCGGGGACGGTGTAGAACTTGTCCTCTTCGGGGCACCAGGCGGTAAGGCACTTGCCGTAGCAACAGCCGGAATCGAGGCCGATAAATCCGGGACGGTTTACGAATCCCATCTTCGCCCAGTGTCCGAACACGACGGTCTTATCCCATTTCACCTGCTCGAACCATGGCTTGTCATTCCAGTTGCGGATGGAGAGCAGCACTTCGGGACTCATGTCCTCGAGTCGCGCCTTTCCCGGTTCGAGCCCCGCATGCACAAGGAGCGCGTGCGGCGTGTCGCGCCACAGGGGCCAGTTTTTCACGGTGTCGCGGATGAACTCCCACTGTTCGAGCGGGAGAGCCCTGAAACGTTTTTTTTGTTTCTCGGTCCAGGTTTCTTCGGGAGAATCCATCATGCGGATGAGGTGCTCCTCGTGGTTGCCTCGCACTGTCAATATGCCGAGCTTGAGGACCATCTGCATGGCACGCCACATGTCGGGGCCCTTGTTGATGATGTCGCCCGTTTGGTACAAAGTATCATTTTCGCGGACGAATCCGAATGCGTCGATGATGCGCTCGAGCTCGTCGGCACAGCCGTGCACGTCGCCGATGTAGAGGGTCCGCTTCATGCTACAGGTGAACCGCCTGCTTGAGCTTGTTCATCTCGTCGGCGGTCAGCTCACGGAATTCGCCTGCGGGCAGGTCGCCTAGCTGGATGTGGCTATAGCTTACGCGCTTGAGGTCGCGGATTTCGTAGCCGACGGCTCGCATCATGCGGCGGATTTCGCGGTTCTTGCCCTCGATGAGCACGAGCTCCGCAAATCCGTTTTCGAGATACACGTCGGTCGCAAAAGCGATTTCCTCGGTTGCTTCGGGATCGTCGGGGTCGCGGATGTCGACTCCGTCGACGAGCTTCTGCGCGGCAGATTCGGAAAGCGGACGGGTCGTCCACACATAGTAGCTGCGCGGAATTTCGTAGCTCGGGTGCGTGAGCCTGTGCAGGAGTTCACCGTCGTCGGTAAACAGCAGCAGGCCGCGGCTCTGCAGGTCGAGTCGCCCCACGTACTTGAATCCCTGGTAGCCGGGAGGCAGGTAGTCATAGACGGTGCGGCGGCCTTGCGGGTCGTCCTTGGTGCAGACGCATCCGGCAGGCTTGTGGAAGGCGATGACCTTTGTCTTTTTGGGAAGGGTTGCCTTTTTGCCGTCGACGGTCACGGTGTCCGAAATCTCGTCTACCTGGTGTCCGAGGTCGGTAATCGTTTCTCCGTTCACTTGCACGCGCCTTTCCTGCATTAACGTATCGGCTGCGCGGCGGCTTGCGATTCCGCACAGGGAAATAAACTTGTTGATTCGCATCTAGGCTTCCTCGCCGTCCATCTGGATCTTGAGTTCTTTCAGTTTGCGCCAAAGGGTCGCGCGGCTGATTCCGAGGCGCTTGCAGACTTCCGTGCGGTTGCCGTTGCAGACGCTCAGCGCACGCAGGATGTGCCTGCGTTCCATCTCTTCGAGCGAGAGGATCTCGTCGGGGCCGTCGGAAGAGTCTGCGGTACTTTGGGGCGGTTGCCTGGAGGTGGAATCCGCATACGAAATGGCGAGACCCGTATTGGACGGGTTTGGCGAGTCCTCCGTAGCTTCGTTGCCTATGCCATCCTTCATGTGCGGAATGGCGACTGTTTTTTCGCGGGCTTCTTCCTGCACGTTTTCGGGCAAGTCCTCCAGGCGGATGACTCCGTTCTCGGAAAGGACTATCGCATGCTCCACGATGTTTTCGAGTTCACGGATGTTGCCGGGGTAAGGGTATTTCGCGAGCGCGTATTGTGCGGCGGGCTCCACGTCGTGGATGTCCTTGCCGTGGGTTTCCTTGTACTTCAGGATGAAGTATTTTACGAGCGTGGGGATAAGCGGACGGCGTTCCCTTAGGGGCGGAAGCGAGAGGTGGAACGTGTTGAGCCTGTAGTAGAGGTCTTCGCGGAAGATGCCTTCTTCCATGGCGGCCTGCAAATCGCGGTTGGTGGCGGCGATGATGCGTACGTCTAGGTAGCGCGCTTCGGTTTCGCCTACGCGGCGGATTTCGTGATTCTGCAAGAAGCGCAAAAGCTTCACCTGGGTCGCGGCGGAAAGTTCGCCCACTTCGTCAAGGAACAGCGTGCCGCCGTTCGCGGATTCGAACAAACCTTTCTTGTCTACGGTGGAACCCGTATAGGAGCCTTTCTTGGCGCCGAACAGCTCGCTTTCCACCAGGTTCTCGGGTATCGCCCCGCAGTTGACTGCCACGAACGGATCGCTTGCCCGCTTGCTGTAGCGGTGGATGACGTTTGCGAGGAACTCCTTGCCCGAACCGGATTCGCCCGTGATGAGGACCGTGCTCGTAGTGGGCGCAATCTTGTATGCCGTCTTGAGGATTTTCCTCATTTCGGGGGTGTCGCCCAGGAGGCTGTCCAGCACCTGCGACTCCATCAGCTGGTTGGTCGTCTTGTTCTGGCGGAGAGTCTGGATTTTTTTGGTGGTGTCTTCAAGCTGCTCCACGGTTGCGGGTTTCATGATGAAACTGTTCGCACCGCGGTTGATAGCGCTTGTGGCCCCGGGCCAGTTCTTGTTGTCGCAGAGGACAAAAATCTCGATACCGGGCTTGCGTTCCTTGAGATAGCTCACCATGTCCATGTTGTCGAGCGTAAGGAACGGGACCTCGATGAAGGCGAGGTCTATGGGCGCGGCCTTGACCAGCGGCATCAAATTGTTCTTATCGTCACAGAAGGCTAGCTCTGTGTCGGGCAAAGTCCACGAACGTCGAATGTCGCTGATAAACTCCTTGTCGGAGTCGGCAATCAGGATATTCATCGGCATCGGTTACTGATGGCTCTTTATGATTTCTTCAATCTTTTCGCGGAAGGGCTGCAGTTCGAAGGGCTTGTTGAATGTGGCCGCGACATCGAAATGCTTGGCGGTAATCAGGTAGTCGTCCGCAGCGGTACGTCCGCCTGCGCTGACTGCGATTGTCCTGTCTCCCAAGCCCATACGGCGGAGGTCCAGGATGACTTCGTAGCCATCGACGTCCGGCATGATGATGTCGGTAACGATGACATCGTATTTCTTGTTCTGGTAGAGCACCTTGGCGTCCCTGCCGTTGCTCGCAGTTTCCACTTCGTAGCCCTTGGCTTCGAGGGCTGTCTTCATCATCAGGTTGAACTGCTCGTCGTCGTCAATGATCAGGATGGTGGACATGATGCATTCTCCGGTTGATCGTTTGCTATATCCCAATATAGATTAAATTTCGTGCCTTCGCCTAATGTTGTTTGCACTGTGAAATGCGCTTTGCCCTCTTTTAGGAGCCTGAGAGCCGAAGAAAGGCCGAGTCCGAGCCCTTCTCCCGGTGCCTTGGTGGTGAAAAACGGCGAAAAGATGCGCTCGAGCGTCCCGGAATCCATTCCCGTCCCCGTGTCGGCGATGGTGAATTTCGCATAAGTTCCCTTTTCGATGGCGTCCGAGAAGGGGAGAACGAGCGTGTTTTTCAGCGTTTCGCGTTCGAGTCTGAACGTGAGTGTCCCGCCGGTAGACTTCATCGCGAAGATGGCGTTGTTCGCGAGGTTTGTCAGGATTCGGTCGAGGGCGGCGGGCAATCCGCTTATCTTGAGGTCGGGATCTACGATTTCGGTGGAAATGTGGATGTTCGAGGGGAGCGTCAGCTGGAGCTTCTTTACGACATCCTCGATGATGAGGAAGGGCGAGAACACCATGGCTTCGGGTGCGGTTGTCGTCTTTTCGCGCAGGGCGTTCAGCATTTCGTTCAGGGAGTCCTTGGCGCGGTTCGCCGCCTTTGTCGCTTCGGCGATGAAGCTGTTTACCTTGCCGAGTTTCTCGTATTCCTTCTTGGGCACGGCGTCTTCGGGGATGCTCACGAGGATTTCCTGCGCGAGTTCGCTGAAGCCGATTTGCGAACCGAGGATGTTCTTGTAGTCGTGGGCGAAGGCGCCGCACATGGTTCCGAGTTCTTCGAGTCTCGAGTGGATGTTCTTCTGTTCTCGCAGCAGGTCCCTTTCGCGTTCGAGCCTGCGCTGCTCGGTCAGATCCTGCTTGAGCCCGATAATCTTGTAGGGCTTCTGGTTCGCGATGATGGGGATGAACTGGTTCCTGTAAATGAAAATGGTCTTGTGGTTGTGGATCCGGTTGTTGGCCTCTTCTTCGCTAATCTCGTTGTGGTCTTCGTCCTCGTAGCTTGTGTAGATGCTGGGAATCCCGAGTTCGCGGGCCTGTTTCTCGTAGCTTGAAATCTTGTCGGAATTATCCGTCGTCTGGATCTGGTTGCCGCGGTGCTTGATGTCCGTGATGTTCTGGGTCATGTAGACGCCCTGCTCGTTTTTGGACCAGAACTGGAAGGGAAGTGCGTTGATGAGGGCAAGACTCAGGTTGTTCTGCTCCTTGAATTTTTTCTCGGAACTGTCGAGGCGGTCCTGGTAGCGGATGAGATCCTGCTTGTAGTCGGCGAACTGCTTGTTGTATGATTCGATTCGCTGCCTGTAGATGAGCGAGTTGGATTGGTCGCTGAGCAGTATCATCCACATGTAGGTGGTGAGGGTCACCCGAACTTTGAAAAGCGAAATGAAGAACGTGTGGCGCTCGTCGTTGATGACGACGTCCTTGGTTTCTTCACGGATTTCGATGTCGTATTTGATGTCCGGGATGAGGTCCTGGATACGGCAGAGGTTCATTTCGGATTCGGATTTCTTAAAAAGAAGCTGAGCGGCCGGGTTGCTGTCGACTATTTTTCCGTCGGGAAGAAAATGGATGGTGGAATCGCTCAGCTGCGCTTCAAGGTTCTTGAGAAGCCAATGTGAACTCTTGTTCTTGAAAGAGATGGATGTGAAGTACTGGCAGCAGAGGATCGTGAGTATGACTGTCGAATACTGGTGCCATTGCAGGAACACGGGGAAGTGCCCGTCTACGTTGAACGAGAACGAGATGGGAATGAGAAAATCCATGAAGAACGAGATGACGACGAAGAAGATGAAACTTGCCACCATGTAGAACCGGATTTGTGCGGCGTCCTTGTCGCTGGTCTGCATGCTGCTGCGGAGCATCTTGTATAGCGAAAGCATCGTTTCCGGGAACACGAAAAGGAAGAACAGGATGGAATAGGAAATAAAGAAGGGATACTTGTGGAACGGCCTCATGCCAAAGACGGAAAAATCCGTGATAATGGAAGGCTTGATGCAGAAGATAACCGTGACGGCGATAGCGCTTGCACCGCCGATGGCGTTGAGGAGCCTCCAGAAGTTTGAACGCTTGATGGTGAGGTTCTGTTCGCAAATGTGGTAGACGGCGTTTCCGAGCTGGACCCAGGCGATTGCCTGAAGGCCGAACGTAATCTTTGCGCCGATTCCGATATTTGGACCGCTGAAGAACATGTTCCCGATAAGGCTGCCGGTATTCCAGTGGACGCAGATGAGTAGCAGCTGGTAGATGGGCTTCGGGAACTGCTTGATGCGCACCTTCTGTCCCAGCATGTAGGGAATCAGGAAGGTGAGCAGAAGGGCGATAGCCGACAGGATGGTGCTGATGGGGGAACTTGAATAGAGAATTTCCGGCATGTCTGTCAACCTGTCGCTACGTTTTTACTTTGTCCGCTTGATTCCGAAGGTCTCCGTCTTGTCGTAAGAATTCGACGTGTCGAAGCGTTCCTTCGTTTTCATGTCCAGATCCGGGTTGGGAAGGAACTTGCATTCCAGTTCGGCCTTGTAAATATAGGCTCCCGTTCCGACGGCCCGGCCCTGCTGTGACTTTACGCCTCCGGCAGGCGAGTTGACCCATTCTACAAAGAATGTCACCTTGTTGTTCGTGGAGAAGTATTCGTCGGAATTGACGGTGTAGGTGCCGGAAGCGCGGTTCACGTAGCTTCCGAGATTCGTGTAGATGGGAATGTTGTATTTGACCTTGAGGCTTCTCCAGTAGGCCGGCTCGTTCAGCGCTCCGCCACGCGGGACGGTCAGGTCCATGGTCCAGACGACGCCGGTGAGCGGAGTGACTGTTGTGTCTATTCCGGTTTCTACGACAACTCCGTTTTCGATGCGGTCAAGTTTGTGGTTGCTCGGATTGACAATGTAGAGGTTCAACGTCTTTGTAGAATTGATGAGCGAAGCGGCCTGCGAGCTGATGTCGGCAACCTGCTTTTCGAGGTGGATATCGAACTTGATCTTCGGCTTGCCTTCGCCGCCGACGGTCACCTTTGGATTGCGTTCGGCGGGGCGGTTGCCGTTCTTGTCCGCGAATGCGCTTGCCGTATTGGGCGCAAAATTGATACGGTCGCCTTCCATGACCGCGGCCACGGCGTCGGCGGTGTAGAGCGCGTTCAGCATGGTCTTGCCCGAGGGGAGCCCGAATCCGGCAATGTCTATTTTCGCGATGTTCATGTTGCCGCGTTCGCGCACGTAGAGGATCGCTGCGGAATCGACGATGACGAGCGGCTCGCTTATGTATACGTTTAGCACTTCGTAGGTATTGGAAGAAGAGAGCGAAGCCGATACGAACACAGGGCCCGCCAGGTCTTCGGCAAGCACGGATTCCGTCTCGTAGGCGGCACCGTCACCCAGGTGTTCGATAATCATGCCCGCGCCTTCGACTTCGCGGCCGTTCAGAAGCCCTTCGAAGTTTCCGTTGGTGTTGCCGAGCGCAAAAGGAATCACGAGGTCGAACGAACTTGACATCTGGTCCGTGTTCAGCTGGAATTGCGTCTTGCGGACGACGAGCGTCTCGGGGGCGGCGCTGCCGAAGATGATGGAGATGGAATCCGGGAAGTGCTTCGAATCGACCGTCTGCGAGAACCTGATGTCGACGTGTTCGGCAAGCCCGTCCTGGTTCAAGTCGGAGATGCTTGCATAAGTCATGGGAATCGGACGGATCTTCAGGAGAACGTCGACAACCTTCGGGGTGCAGGGGCCGATTCCGTTACCGGCGAGGTCGCGGATGGTGGCTGTCGGCGCCAGCTCCGCCTTCATGCCTTCCTTGACGAGCGAACCGCCTCCGGCGTCGAAGTCAATTTCGAATTCCCAAATGTTCAAGTCCTTGTTGTAGGGTTTGACGCCTTTCACGTGGGCCGCAATGTCGTTGTGATCTATCCGGAGAGGCCATTCGGGTGAAGGTTCCTTCACAGGTTCGCTGAACTGGATGTAGACGAAATCGCTTGTGGCTTCGGGCAGGCGTTCCAACACAGAAACCGATACCAGGTTGGGTGGAATGCCATCCTTGTAGAAGTCGACCGATTCCTTCTTGCCGTCCTTCGTGTTGCTCACAAGCGTGATGCTTCCTTCGGGGTTTGTGTTCACGGTGGCGCCCGTGAGGTTTGCGCCCACGACGATGTCCTTGCCGTTCTGCGAAATCAGGTTGGTGCTGGTGATGGTATCTCTGCCGTACACGAACTTGATGGAATTGAACGACTGGTTCTCGGCCGTGATGTATTCGTTCGAAAGCGTAATATTGAACGCGTCGGGAATGTCGTCGCAGTCGGAGTCGACCATCTTCGCATCTTCGATGATGGGCCATGGCGGCAGGTCTTCGATGATGAGCACTGCCTTTGCGGGAATATAGTTGAATTTGGAGGTGTTGTTCCCGATGGCCTTCAAGATAGTCGTTGTCGCCTTGTCAGAAGAAAGGTAGAATTCGGCTTCGCCCTTGATGATGTCGATTTTTTCGACGGGAATCGTTGAATTGAGGGACGTGTAGAATTTTGCGAATCCCGTTTCCGAAGAAAGGAGAACGCTTATGGGGTCTACGTTGAGTAGCGCCATGTTGCTGTCCAGAAGCTGCAACTTGACCTTGACCATTTTCCCGGTATAGGCGTGCACCGTGTCGACGGTAAATTTCAGGTGGCGGATTTCAGGAGGAACCATGATTGAGTCGATTTCCACGTTGCTGCGGACAAAGGCGCAGGCGCAGTCATAGCTGCCGTTCTGGTTTGCCGCACGGTTGTGCCAGCTGACCCATTCCATGTAGTTGTTGCCGTAGACAAGTGTCGTGTCGATTTTGAACTGGAAGGCGTCTTTGCGGTTTGCCGGATCGTATGCCGTGTGGTTGAAATAGGAACTGCCGTTCATCTCGAATTCGTCGAGCATGCCGGTCGGAGTCACCTTGCTCGTGCCGCTGTAGGTGGCGCCGTAGTCTTCCTGTTCCACGGAGTAGTGCGGAGATACGAACGGGCTGTCGAAATTGAGCGTTATGGTACGGTTGAGCTGCGGTCCCGTTTCGGGCGAGTAGTCCGGGGCGTAGCCGTAGATATACTTGCCGTGATAGTAGGCTGTGACGTAAGGAGTCTTTCGGAACGCCTTTTCCTTTACACCATTTATGGTTTCGATGTACATGGTGGAATTGGATTCTTCCTTGTACAAGGGGCCTCGGGTCAGGTCTATGCCTTCGAACATTTCTGGATCGTCGGAGCCCGTATGTGGCCTGAAGGACCAGCTGTTTTCCAGGCTTCCGTAGGAGGGCTGAACCTTGAATTCAAAGAAGTAGCTGCCGGAAACGGCGAGGTTGCCTTCGATATGGACCTGCGTGTAATATCCGCTTTCGGTCGTTCCGCTCGGTGTCGTTGCCGTATAGGCTACGGGGGCTTCGAAATTCATCGTGGGCCATCCGACCGATTGCCCCGTTCCGTCCCAAATGGACCTGTTGTCGCTGCCTCCGGTGACGGCGACCGGGAAATAGAATCTCAGGTCGAGATCCTGGTATGGCATCGTATCCCTGTTTGTGACAATCACCAGGAAGGTGTTGCATTGCTTCCAGTCGGAACTGCTGGAGCAACCGTTCTTGTTGAGAGGCTTCACGTAGATGTCCATCTCGACTGTCGTGGCGTATTCTTCGGTCGTGAAAGAGAATTCGCTTGACGTCGTGGCTCCCGAAGATACGGAGAAGTAGTACTTGGTGCCAGCCTGAAGGTTGGTGAGCGTCGCTTCGTGGAAGAGGACTGCGCCGCCTTCTGCCGCTTTGGACTGGGTGTAGGCTCCCGGAGCCGTTCCGAAATTCACGACTCCATTCATGCGGTCGCTAGACCACCAGTAAATCTTTGCGCTCCGGTTGTCGACTTGGCAGATGGTGACCCCGCTGATGGATGTCGTGGCAGGGGTCATGGTGAACTTGTACCACTGGCCGTGATTGTTGTCGGTTGTGAGATTCCTTCTCGTGTCCATGCCTTCGAGGAAGAAGTAGTAGGTCTTCCCCGGGGTGAGCCCGGTGAGTGTGACAGCCCCGCCCTTTGTGGCCGTGTTCTGTTGAACGGACTTGACGGTTGTCTCGTCGGGAACTTCGCTGTAGAATACGGTTACGAGTGCGACTTCGTTGGCGTCCCAGCTCACGATGGCTTCGGTGTCCGAAATCGGTGTGCCGGCGATGTTGCTGAACAGCGGACCATCCATGTCGGGCGGGAGAGTCTGGGCAAGGCTCTGGGCCGGGAACAGGAACTGCGCCGTGAAGTCGATGCAGGTTTCGGTCGAGGTGTATTTGCTCCAGTCTTCGATCAGTGTCTTGTTCGGGTCGCGGGCTCCCATCAGGGCGCCTACGGGGCATTTATAGTCGTACGGCATGCCGCCTGCGTTGTAGCCGTCGGGGTTCGAGGCGCGGTTGTGGGGGTGTTGCGGGTTCTTGTCCCCGGTTCCCATAAGGAATGAAATATCCCACGGGTTTGCGCCCAGAATGAAGTACATGTTGTCGAGTGCCACTTTCAGATAGCGCTCGTCGCCGGTGAGTTCGTACATCAAGAAAATGGAAACGGCGGTTCCCATGTTGTAGCGCATCACGCCCCAGTCAAAGCTGGTCCACACCAGGTTATACGGGGTGATTACGTGCAGGTTGCTTGGGCCTTCGTGCGGGTCGCCGCTGCCAATGCCAGGGTTGGTGAGCACCAGGGAGTCGCCCTCGTTGGTACTTACATCGATCAGTTTCCTGAACGTCGCCATGGTTCGCATCGAGAGGGTGTCGCGTTCCAGTTCGCTAAGGCCGTATTCCGCAGAAATCGTCGGGCTGTTCAAAATCAACCGCTGCATCGCAAAAAGCACATACGAATGGACGTTCTGGTAGTCTGTCGCCCAGCCGCCCGGCGTAAATCCGCTTGGATTCCCGAGGAATCCGCCCTTGAAGTAGTCGAGGTTGTACCTGTAGGAATTTGCGTTGTTGTATATGGCCGGGTTCTTGTAAAGGTCGTATTGGTAGGTCGTATCCTTGGTGGCATACCAGAGGGCGAATGCGGCTGCGGCGCCGTCGTCGTTCAGGGGGCCACCACCCGTATAGAACTGGTTGTAGTAATTGCCGCTCGTAATGCGCTTTTCTGCATAGGCAACCTTGAAAACGTTCTTGTAGATGTCTTCTGCCGCAGCGAGAAGGGAATCCGAATAGGCGGCATCGTAGACCTTGTATCCGACGGCCACGTTTGCAAGCGCAGCGGCGAAGATACCCGCGGTATTGGCACCGATTTTCTTGGTTACATCGCGGTCGGGGCCTCCCTTGGCCGGGGATTGTGCGTCCTGGCGTTCAGGCCTGTCCCAGTACGCATGGTCAGGATCGGCGACGCCCACGGAATGGTACATGTCGCCTTGGGCAATCACGCCGTCCGCCTTGGATGCGTTGTAAAGCTTGAGAATGTAGTCCGTTCCGATTTTTGCTTCGTAGAGGATGTCGGGAATGCCGTCGGTGAACACGGTATCCGCATAGGAATTGCCGTAGCGGTCTTCGGCCTTGTCCTGATAGGTGAGGTAGACCATTGAAAGCACATACGCCGCGTAGCCCAGGGTTTCCGAGACCTTGAAGTGGTCTCCGCAGTCGTGCCATCCGCCGGTGAGGTCGTGCCCGATTGCAGAACCGTCCTTCAGGTGGCATGCCCCGTGGAAATGCGACTTGGTGTCGCCGCATCGCTGGATGCCAAAGAACATCAGCGATTTTTCCAGAATGGCGTTGAATATCGATGGGTGGATAAGGAAGTGGGCCGAGGTGTCGTTCCCGACAACAAGGTAGTATTCTCCCATGGAGGTAAGCGTCGTGAAGTCCGCTCGGTACAGGTTTTCTCTGGCAGAACTTATGGAATCCAGAGACCCGAATTCGTACACGCTTGCGATGGAATTGAAGGCGCCATTGATCCAGATATTGGGCTTTACGGCGTTCTGCTTGATAAGAGAAAGGCTGCCGTTCGAAACTTCCGTGTTGGTATTCGCGTCGATTACCTTGAAGGTCATGTTCGTCGGGTCGGCGACATAGGCGTACTTGTAATCCTGGGGCCTAAATCCGCTTTGGTTCAAACGGATAGGCCTACGGTTGTACACGTTCAGCGAGTCGAGGTATCGACGCTCGTGGACCTTGTCGGTACGGTCGATTACCGGAAGCTGCTCCATGGCGTTCACGCACAGCGCATCTCCCAGTATAAACAAAACAGCCAACAGTCTTTTCAAATACGTCATGTCAAATTCTCTTCCTAAGATAATTGTTCAGCACGAGGCGTCACTTCTTGGCTCGTTTGAAACCGAAGGTCTTCGTCGTGTTGTCATTCGCCTTGATGACGTCGCCCTTTTCGTAGTCGAGGTCATCTCCCGAACCGGATTCCGCAACGTAGGTTGCCTTGGATTCAAAATCGAACTTCGCAATGTAGGCACCAGTGCCGAGCCTGCGGCCGGTCTTGCTTGCCGGGGAACCGTTGGGCGCAAGCCATTCGAGGTTCAGGTGCAGCACGCCGTCTTCCGAAATCTTGTCGCGACCGATGTCGTCGAGGTCGATTCGGATATCTTGGTTCGCGATGAACTGCCCGAGGTTGTCGTAGACGTTCATCGTGAAGCGGATGTCGAAATCGAAGATAGGCTTGCCGAAGTCGTCGGTCTGGAGAGCCGACGGCATGGTGATATCCACGAAGAACTGCGGGCCCGCATGCTTGTAGGTATTGGTGTCAAGCACGATGGCGGTCGCCGAGAGCTTATTGTCGTTCAGGTTGAGCAGGGTTTCCGTCCCGTTCGAGTTCTTGACGGTGATGCGGAAGATGTCGCCTTCCTTCACGGGGACATCGGCGTAGGGCATTTCCTTGGACGGAGTGGTGATATTGCTTGCGAGCGTCACCTTGAACTTCGTCTTTTCGGCAGCATCACCACCAACGATAACCCACGGGTTGTTGATGGTGGGGTAGTTGCCCGCCTTGTCCTTGTAGCGAGAAAGTTCCTTGAGAGGCACGAGCCTGATGAAGTCGCCCACGCGGACGGCGCCTTCGGATTCGTCCGTGTAGCCAAACGTCTCCTTGGTCTCGTTCTTCGTGGTCACCGAGATTGGCTTGAGGTAGATTCCTTCCTGCGAGCCGCGCTTCCTTTCGATGTATTCGAGGACTGGGTTGTCGATGCTCTGTAGCGGTTCAGACATGGTCGCCTCGAGGAACTCGTAAGAGCTTACGGAACTCTTGGTCGCCTTTATGATGATGGGCGGGCAGTTGTCGATGAGCGTTGCCCGTGTTGCATCCAGCAGGCTTTCGAGAGATCCCTTGCGCGGGAGGATAGCTCCGTTGCCGCCACTAGAACCGTAGGTCATGTTCTTGTACAGGCCGTCCGGAATCGCAATCCTGATGGCGCTATGCTCGGTCTGTGCCGAGTCCCAGCCCACGGTGTCAATTTTCGGAATGAACGTAGAATCCTGCGATGTCTGGTACTGGTCGCATTTCTGCGAGACTGTAGAAGAAAGCGTGTCGATATGGTCAACCGTGCATTGGTCGACAACGGTCTGTTCCGCATCGAGGTAGGTGCAGGTGAAAACTGTGTCTGTGACGTAGGTCGTCACGTCCTTGAAACTGATGCAGGTCTTCTTGACGGTTCCCTTTATCCAGGTTCCGTTGGCAGAGTCCAGCTTTGTTATGGCGACAGGAGTCTTTTCGCCATAGACCGTATCGAGGGCCCATCCGCCGGCGGGCGTGGTGAACGGCGTGTAGACGGCGGGGCTGCCCCAGTACACGTCGATCGTGTCGGGAATGTTCTTGTCGCGGAGCAGTTTCACGAACTCGATGTAGATGGAGTCGGGCTGGCCGTCGCCTTCGACATCGAAGATCCTTGCGTAATGCACGGGTACAGGTCGGGTCGATTCTGTCACCGTAATCGGTTCGCAGGAGGCGAGCGCGTTAGTGGACATGTCGTTCACCTGGAAGGATCCGGCAATTTGTGTGCGGAACCCGGGCTTGATCAGGTTCCCGTTCGTGTTGCCTTCGATGACATAGAGCCAGCTCTTGCCGTCGTCGCTGGATGTTGCCGAAATGACGCGGATGCCGGCCTGCACGACTTCGGATGTGCCGTCGTAAACCTCAAGGGGCCATTCCGTCTTTGAACCTAGGTTGATAGGTTCCGAGAATGAAACCTTGAGTGTGTCGCGTTCGTTTTCGTGGTTCTCGTTTTCCAGAATGGAAACGCTCACGAGCTTCGGCTTGATGGCGTCGGTAATGGCTACGGTCGCCGTCTGGGCCTTCCCGTTTTCGCGCAAGTAGACGGTGACGTTACCCTTCGGGTTCGCGATGCTGACGAGTGAGTCGGAAAGGGGGAAGGAGGCTGTCGCACCCGTCACGGTGGAAGACGGAGTCAGCACGAAGGAATTGCCTGCGAATGTCGCGGAGGAATCGAGCGAGACCATCACGCTGTCGAGGATAATCTTGGTGCCATCGAACTGGCTTCCGCTGAATTCGATATTGAGGCTCATGTCATTTACGGGTGCGCCGGTCATGGAGCAGACTTCGCTTGTAATGAGAGCCTTCTTGGGGTCGGGCCGGGTCGGCTGCGAGTAGAACCAGACGGAGTCGCGTTCTTCTTCGTCGGCCGGGTCTTGGTACTTGACCCAGATGGTGTCGCCACCGAGGAAGTGGATGTTGGGGTAGGCGTCTTCGCTCGAACTTGCCTTGAGCCAGTCGCCGGAGAAGTAGCCCAGGGCCTCGTTATCGCGCCTGAGAATGACTTCGATAGAGTCCCCGGTGCGCGAATTGAAAACCTTCACGGGCATAGTCTCGTTGTTGCGGCTGTCCTTGTCGCGCAGCTGAATCTGGAACTGGAGGGAACCGTCTGTCTTGGCGGGGCTCGTTACCGAGTTCCCGTCCTTCTGTACAAGCAGCAGCGAGCCCTGGGTGCGGTCGCCCTTGCTGAACTGCACGTAGTAGGTGCGGTTCACGAACGCGCATCCGCCATTTTCTTGGCATTCAGCACATTCGGGGTTCGGACCCGCGAACACGGTCACGTCCACCTTGTTGGTGCCGATGGTCATCTTGGCCGGGATGTCCAGGTCGAACTTGCCGGTCTCGTAGTTGTAGACGGCCGCCTTCGCGAGTTGTTCCTTGGTGAGCGCCACGCCGTTCACCCAGATGCTGTTCACGTAGCCGCTTTCCGAAATCAGTGCCGTGCCGCGCAGGTGCATGACGCTTGTCGCCGTGTCGATTCGCACATAGGAACCGTTGGATACGTTGAACGGAGCGTCGAACGCTACGGTCATGTCGTAGTGGGCGCGCTTGGTGGTCATTTCCTTGTAGGAGGGGCTGAAACCCGATATGAACTCGTCCTTGCGGTAGACTACGATGTAGGGGTTGACAGGTGCCTGCTCGAAGTCGCCCTGGTCCTTTTCCCATGCGGGAACGCCATCGTAGTCGGCCCCGTCATCGTCGCGCTTGTGGGCCGCCCAAGACCAGTCGGGAGAGTTGCCGCCGGTCACGAGGCGCTTCTTGCCCGGAGTGCGGAGCGTTTCGCACATGTTGTTCTGGTAAATGCCGCTGGAGAAACCGATGTCGATACGCATGCGCGATGACGATTTGATGGTCGTGCCGCCCAGCGGAATCGGGATGTACCAGTCGTATTCGCCCGTTGCCGGGTTGTAGGTGTCTTCAAGTTTTACCGGCACGGCATGTCTCAGGTAGTAGCGTATGGAATCGTCGACATTCTCGCCTCTTTCGTTCACGCAGGGCCTGTTGAAGCCCGCTTCGTCATAGGCCTGGCAAATGTCGGAATCCACCAGCAGGGGGCAGGTTCCCGGTTGGTTGTTCTGGCCGGGGACGGCCTCGATTTCTTCGGGCTTTGCTGTCACGTAGAATCTAAGGGTCAGTTCGTTGAACGCGCGGTCCTCGTTGTTGGTGAGGTTCAGGTTCAAGAAGTCCATCCCGCCGAACTCGTACTGGTACACGCTTACGTCGAAGTCGTAGTGCGTCACGGGAGTAGTAAACTTGAGCGGCATGCCGTTGTCGTCGGTGCAGCGCTGCACCCCGTTGCTTTCTACGCAGTAGTAGTAGGTCGTCTTTTCCTTGAGCTTGCCAATCTTCACGTAGTGGAAGCTGGTCGGGATTCCCGAAACGTCCGCGTTGCCGTCGATGTCGCAGGTGCCCCTCGGGGTCGTGGGACAGGTCATCTTGTCGTAGCTCGTGAGTGTCGTATCCCAGTAGACCTTGGATTCGTACTGGCCGTTGGGTGTGTACCACATGATTTCGGCGCTGTCGGAACTCAGGTTGCAGACCTTCACGTTCTGGATGTCGGCCGGGGCCGGCGGGCTCACGAGGGTCGTGAACGAGAACGGGGTCGTGGTGCTGTCGACGAGCCACTTGGTGGCGTACGCTTCGCTCCTGATGTTAATCGCGATGACCTTGAAGTAGTAGGTTGTGCCGTTCTGGAGCCCCGTCAGGTGGATCTCGTGCTTTACGCTGTTGACGGTATCCTTCGCGGGAATGTTGAACGGACCGGTTTCACTGGTGCTGTAGAGGATCATGGCGGGGCCGCGCATGTCCTGGGAAATCTTTACGATGGCAGAATCGTAGCCCACGTAACGGATTTCCACGTTAATCTGGGAGGGGGCGCGGTTGCGGTCTTCTTCGCGGACGGCAACGGCGCTCGAAGCCACGAACATGGCCGTAGCGTCGATACAGGTTTCGGAAAGGTGGTAGTCTTCCCAGCTGAGCGTCGAGGGCGACCAGGCGTTCTCGACGCCGGGGGTCACGCCGCCGAACAGGGCGCCCGTGGGCGGGTTGTACTTGTAGCCAGCACCCGGCATGTTCTTGCCTTCGGGGTTCGATGCACGGTGGTGCGGGTGGGCGTCGTTCTTGTCGCCCACGCCCAGCAAGAAGGAAACATCCCAGGGGTTCACGCCGAGCATGTAGTTCAGCTGGTTGATGCCCAGCTGTTTCATCTCTGCGGAGTTCCAGTTCTGCATGCCCTTCTGCGGCAGGTTGATTCCTTCCAAATCCTTGGTCACGTCGGAATAGGCGAGTACTTCGAAAATGTTGCCCGCCTGGTAGCGGTTGTAAATCCAGGTCTGGTCGGTCTGCATGTTGTACCACAGGTCTCCGAACGAAACAGGGGTCGGGCCGTTCAGGGTCGGGATAGTAATGCTCTGGGAACCGCTTCCGCTCAGGTAGCTGATGTTGGTGCCGAGAATCAAGGCGACATTTTCGGCGTAGGTCAGGCGGGTCTTGTCGTCGATGCCGTACTTGAGGCCCGTTTCCTTGTCGCGCAAAAGCATCTTATAGAAGCCGTAGAGCGTGTAGGTGTAGGCGTTCGCCCAGCTCGTATTCTTGCTCGACTTCCTCATGCCGTCGCGGTTCCAGGCCATCCAGCCGCCATGGAAGAACCCGGTCGAGGCTTCCTGCGGGACACCAATTTGCGTATCTTCCACGGCGTCGTTCAGGTAGTCCATCTTGCCGGTCTTTTCGTAGGTGGCGAAGTGAAGCGCAATGGCCGCAATGGCGAGGTCGTCGTGCGACTCGTTGTTGCCGTTGTAGGCCGGGCTCGACCAGCCGTCGGCCTTCGTATTGTGCACATAGGCCTTTCCGCCGTCGTAGGTTCCGGGGCCAAGGCTCTTTTCCTTGAGCTTCAGGTTCTTGGCGAAATCGTACATCTTTTCGGCCACGACAAGGCAGCTGTCAGCAAAGGGCTTGTCGTATGTTGCGTATTCCTTGCTCAAAATGGCGAGGCCCGCCGCGATCTGGCCCGAAATGTTGGAACCCAGTTCGCCGAGGCGGATGTCACGTTCATGCGGACCTCCGCGACCGGTCAATGTCGTGGGCAGCGCATCCTGGTTTTCGGGGCGTCCCCACCATCCGTGGTCGGCGCCAAAGTTTCCTACGGAGACGGCCATATTGTCGATGACGCCATTTGCAAAACGGTAGGCGCGCAAAAAGAAGTCGGCACCGTGCTTGGCTTCGCGCAGAATGTCGGGAATACCGTCGGTATTGATGGTTTCGCCCATGTTGTAGGCGTAGTGGTCCTCGTCGCGTTCCGGGCTCGATGCCGCCATCACGGCAAGCACCATGAATGCGTAGGCCTGGGTCTGGGATTCCTTCAGGTGGTCACCGCAGTCGTACCAGCCGCCCTGCAGTGCGCCCTCTTCTGGAGTGAAGCCTGTGACGGCGCCGACACCCTTTACGAACTTGCCGCTGCCGTCTTTGGTGTGGCTCGGCTTGTGGAACCAGGATTCCGAATTGCCGGAACGGTTGATACCATAGAACTTGAGGGTCGCATCGCGGACCATCGAGTAGACCTTGTCGCTAATAATAAAGGTAGCGGAATACTGGCTCAGCACCTTGACGCGGTAGCGCTTGTTCATGTCGAGTCCGGCCGCCTGGCTCAGTTGGCCGATACAAACCTTGCCCTCGGGACCTATGGCCTTGGCCGTGTAGCGCCCTTGGTTGTTCGTCGCGGCGTCAGTTCCTGCCTTGATGTCCCAACTGGACCCGGTGGACTTGCCGGAGTTGGTAAAGGTTCCGCCAGTAAAGACTTCGTTCCCTTCCAAATCGACAACGGAGAATTTTTCGCTACAGTTGCCTGCGGATACATAATAGAACTGCTTTTCCGGGTCTTCGGGCAGGTAGCCCGCCTGGTTGATACGGATACGGCCGATACGGAGGTTCTGTGCGTCACGGAAAGCTTGGTTCAACGAGTCGGGAATGATTCCGTTTGGAACAAAGTCTTGGGGCATGGATCCGACGGGGGGCACGGTATTGTGCTTGCGGGGGTTCGGAGTATACTTGCTGAAACTCTCGACTGTACCGCCGTTGTCTGTGGCGGCAGTATCCCACTTCATGGGCCATATCGGACGAATCAAGTCATAGGGTGTCGGTTGTTCTTGGTCAACCGCAGCAAAAGTCAGAGATGCCAGAAGCAATCCTGCTACTAGGAAAAACGGCATATAGCCTCCCTTAAAAAAGTACTCACAACAATCCCATCTAGAAAATAGACATTTTTAACGCGGTTGAAAAAAAGTGTATCAAAAAAAACTACTCATTCGGGCTTTTTTTTATATATTTCAAAGTATGACATCCTCTTTTTTAAAGAAAAGATTTTTTTACATTCCTGCTTCGGCGCTGTTCGTTTCCGGATTGTCGCTGTTCGGTCTTTCCGCTTGTGGAGACGAGGTGGCAGGTCCCAAGGAACCGTCTAGCCAGTTGCCCGACGACCCTCCTGCGGTGTCTTCCGAAAGCAAGCTCTCCCAGGAGGGAGGAACCTCTTCCTCGTCGGCTGCCTCAAAGCCGTCTTCGTCCTCCTCGCAGGCATCCAAGCCCGTTGCCTCGTCATCTTCCAAGACGGCGACGGAGTCTTCTGAAGAGGTTCTGAACGAGCCGTCTCTCAAAGTTTCCGGAAGCTGCGGTCCCAAGACCCCCATCATTGAGAAGGGTGGCATGGCGACGTGGTCGTTCTATCGTGAAGGTGGCGATGTCTTTGATGCCATCATGGCTCCGTTTGTATGGAAATTCCCCGAACTGAACAAGACGGTGCAGGGGAATGGGATGAATTCCGTGGATGTCTCGTATGAGCAGTCCGGAACTTACACGGCAACGCTGAACGTCGATGGTGCAGATGTCGTTTGTGATCCCCTACAGGTGCAGGGCATTCCTATTACTATCAATTCCTGCAAGGCCGACAAGGAAACAGCCAAGGCGGGCGAAACGATTACGTGGACCGTCGAGGCGGAATCCGATGCGAACATCACCGGGTATGCCTGGACTTCGACGCTCGGGACGATTTCTGGTTCGGGGACGAGTGCTACTTTGTCTGCAGAAGCTTCGATGCACAAGCAGAAGGTTGCCCCCATGGTTGCCGTGACCAACGATGACAGGACCACGCAAACTTACCAGTGCGACGGCGTGACTGTGCTTGACCCCGAATCGGTGGACCTAGTGCTCATCGTTGCCGATGTCAACAGTCCGCAGTATGGCGAGACCAACCGCGCGAGTCTCCCGGATTCCATGTTCATTCCGGCGCAGTCCCCGATTACCGCCCTGGTTCCGAATACTGCGAAGGCAAACTGCAACCTTTCTTGCGTGCCCAAGGTTGGAGCCGATTACATGTCCCTCAAGATTACCGTGGACGGAAACCAGGTCGACAACATCGGTTACTTCAATCCCGGCAACAGCTGCGCGCCTGGCAAGAAGTTCTCCATCGAGGCAACGGTCACCGCGCTTTGCATGGTATCGCCCAACTAGAAGGCGGCAAACTCATTTAACGAAGGCCGTGGTTCTTGTGACCGCGGCCTTCTTGTATAAACCGAAAACCACC
>NZ_DFHR01000001.1:0-47638 GCF_002371935.1 Fibrobacter sp. UBA3718
ATTTGAAGGGGTTGCAACTTTGCAGCAATTCCGAAGAAAGCCGAGCAAACGAGCATCGGTTCAAAAATTCGGCAAGGGTCATGTCTAGAAACCTTGTTCGCGGAGGAAATTTCTAACGAGCAGGATTTTATCACCAAAATCCTGTTTACGCTCGTTCTTTTCGGCGTATTCGGCTTCCTTGAGAAAGCGTTCAGCGTCTTCCCCTTGAAGCGTCGGTATGGATCTTATTGCCACTGCCATAGGTTTATTCCTCCGCTAAAAAATAGGTTTTGAATGTCTAATTGTCAATATGGCATTTACGCACATATCCCTAAAATAGCATTTAAAAATGGCAAAAAATGACAAAAAGCAACCAAGGTCACATTTGTGACCTTGGACAGCTGCGATAATCGCCGCAGTTTGATGGTTTTTGTTTACTTCAGGTTCGCCTTGAAGAATTCGTTCAGCTTTTCGAAGGGGATTTTTTCCAGGTTGTCGTAGAGGTCCACGTGGGAGGCTCCGGGGATAACGAGGAGTTCCTTGTTACCGACGGTCTTGCTCCAGTTCTTGGTGGCGTCAAGTTTTGCGGGGACGTTTGCCTTCTTGCCGGTCATCTTTTCGAATGCGCCTTCGCCGAAGTAGCGGCTATGGGCCTTTTCGCCGTGGATGATGAGCACCGGGTTACGGATTTCGTCGGCGTATGCGAGGAGCTTGGTGTTCATGAGCGAGGTGCCTGCAGAGGCGGCCCAGCCCTTGTTGCTGTTGAGGGAGCGCTTGTGATAGCCGCGCGGAGTCTTGTAGTAAGCGTAGTAATCCTTGACAAAGTAAGGAGCGTCGTCCGGGAGCGGGTCAATGACACCGCCGGCCAGGTCGTACGTACCGTTCTTGAAGTCCTTGGTGCGCTGGGCCATCAGAGCCTTGCGGGCTTCGTTACGGGCATCGGCGTTGTTTGCGGAATCGAAGTAGCCGTTTGCGGTCACGCGGCTCATGTCGTACATGGTCGAGGCAACCGTCGCCTTTACGCGGGTGTCGATGCCGGCGGCGTTAATCGCCATGCCGCCCCAGCCGCAAATGCCGATGATGCCGATTCGTTCCGGGTCAACGTTGTCGCGGGTCGAGAGGAAGTCCACGGACGCCATGAAGTCTTCGGTGTTGATGTCCGGGCTGTTCATGTAGCGCGGCTCGCCGCCCGATTCGCCGGTGAAGCTCGGGTCGAATGCGATGGTCAGGAATCCGCGTTCCGCCATCTGCTGGGCGTAAAGGCCGCTGGACTGTTCCTTGACGGCACCGAACGGGCCTGAGACTGCAATCGCCGGGAACTTGCCGTTCACCTTGAGGCTCGTGTCCTTGGGCACGAACATGTCGGCGGCGAGTTCAATGCCAAAATGGTTCTTGAAAGTGACCTTGGAATGTTCGACCTTGTCGCTCTTGGGGAAAACCTTGTCCCATTCGGCGGTGAGCGTAAGCTTGTTCATATTTTCTTCCTTTGTCTGTTGTGCTGCTTCTGTTGCGGACTTTGTTGTCGACAAGGTCCCTGATAAGGTTGGTGAGCCTGTTGAACCAGTCGAAGGGGCTTTTTCGGGGGAGCATGCCATCAGGGTGCATGCGGAAGCCACGGCAAGCGCCGCTTTTAAGAATTTGGATTTCATGATTTATCTCCTTGCTGTTAAATTTTCTTTCCCATGGCGAACGCCTTTTTCAGGAGCGCGGAATTCTTCTTGACGTCGCCTGCGCTTTCGGCACCCGTGGCGCAGAGAGCGCCCTTGAGCTTCACGCCGTCGAAGCAGGCAATCCACCCGCCAATGCCGCGCTTCGCGATGTTCATGGCCTTCGCGTCGGTGTCGGCAGCAGATGTGAGCAGGTAAATCTCGCGGAACTTGTAATCGCTGGAATAGAGGGAATTCGCGCGGTCGAGCATGGTCTTGAGCTGGCCGCTCATCTCGTAATAGTAAATCGGTGTCGCGAACACGATGACGTCGGCCGATTCCATCTTCTTGGTGATGGCGTTCGCATCGTCCTTGATGACGCACTTGCCCTTCTTCTGGCAAGCGAGGCAACCCATGCAGAAAGCAATCTTCTTGCCGCGCAGCGACTCGAATTCCACCTTGTTGCCCGCCTCGGCGGCACCCTTCGCGAACTCCTGCGCCAGGGTTTCGGAGTTGCTTCCCTTGCGCAAGCTGCTGGACAAGACCAATACTTTTTTCATAGGTTCCTCTCGGTTGAAGTCTTTACATGTTCAAATATACCTTCATTTTTCAGATATTGCAAATACTTTGTTTTCATAACTAGATATGCTTGTAAGGCATAGATTTAAGCGGCATAAAAAGGCGGGGCATTCGGATTTACATTTTTTAGTTAGTAAGAAATCCTTACATACTGAGATTACTTCCGATTCATATCCTTTTAATTTTTCTTAGCAGAAATACGATATTTCGTTGAAATGAGCAATCCATTTTGCAACAACATCCTCATGACGAGCTTCAACAATCCGAAGAATATTTTGCAAGATATGCGGATTAATACGCGAATTGTTATTTGCCAAGAGACATTTTCTAGCCCGAGTTATCCAGATTTTAGTGGCATTGGCGGCAGGTACACCTTCCGATACATGAACATGTACCGGTTCCAGAGGAACACCTTCGTTGGACCAGAAATAAACCCAGAAAGATCCTATCTTAAAGATTTGCGGCATTGCTGAACCCACCTTTCTGAGAAAATTCCATTATCAAATGAGCCGTAGATTCAATCACCTTCTTATAGCGATTGATTTCCTCATCTGAAAAACCGAATATATCTTCCCATGTATAGGAGGGTAAATAGCATGTCGCCCGATGGAAGCCGTCCTTTGCGTCGGGCTTTTCGATGTACACCTTAACGCGGCCATCCTTGCCCATTTCGGAATGGACAATTTCCGCGTTATCGTCAAGTGTCATGAAGGGGTACATCATATTGCTTAACGGCAATATAACATTTTCAGGCCTTGTTTGGCTAGTATTCATCTTTCACTCCTCCCGCCTACATGCTTAAAAAGGCGGGGCTTTGATTGTTTTACACCGTGTGCGAAGAGCAACTTTCTACACACTTGTGCACTAAATATAAATTGCAAGACGGCGGTTGTCAAGAGGGTTGGAAAAAAAGTAATTACGCTTTTTTATCAAGTTCCTGCATCAAATTGTGAGTCTCGATAAGGATGGCGATGATTTTGCGGTAATGCGAAATGTCATCGTAGGTAAGGGAGCGGTTTTTGCGGTCCTTAAGCCACTTTTGGGCGGGTTGGTAACCGCCGATGTAGAAATTCCAGGCTAGTTCAGGAACATTGCCGAAATACTGCGTCTTGTTGATGTAGACCTTGCCGCAGTTGTCATTCCCGGCTTGACCGGGAATCTCCTTTTCATACTTAATATCTGTCACGGCATTGTCGCCTTCGATGTCGAAGGAGGTGGCCTGCGGTGGAATTTCTTCCATCAGGTGCAATTTGCGGAGTTTATTGCCGATGGAAACGATGCGTTCGAAATCTTCCTTGTTTTCGGGATAAGGAATACGCGGGAAATCAATTTTCAGGAATTCCTTGTATTTTTCACGATATGACGGTGTATGGAGAACACCGTAGATGTAATCAAAGATTTGTTCAGGAGTTGTAATATGCGAATTGTCATTCTGATCGTAGTTCCCTGAGCTTGCCGAAGGGAACGGAGTCGAAGAATCTAGGCATGCGTCGATCTTACGCCAAATAGTTTCATCTAGATTGGGCTTGCGGGACTCGCCGAGTTTTTCTTCACCTTCTGTTGGGTAAAGGTAGAGCGGGAAAACATAAGACTGTTCCTTCGTTTGCAAAGATACTGAATTTAAATCAGAAACTTTATTTGATGTGAAAATATGATTGTATTCACTAGAACTCAGTTGCTTGCAACATAAGAAACAGATGTTCTCTCTTAATAAATTGGATTGGATTTTATAAAATGCTCTTTTTATTAAGTTTTCATCATAATAAATTTTGCGATTATCTAATGGCCGATAACAAAAATCAATTATTTTATTCGATCTATATTGACTATTTGAAATTCGACTGATTAAATTATATCCACTAGAGTCTTTAACTTTATATGTTTCAATAAATGTGTCATCTTTATCTAAAGAAAAGAGTTTTAACATTCTATTAGAAAGATTCTCTTTGCTATAATCAACATATAAATTGTCACGACCGGTTTGGACTCCGCTAATATATTCGCCCATCAATTCATCAATTTTAAATCCCTTCTCGTATTCAATCTGAACAGAAAAATCTTTAGGGACAAAGAAATACTGTGGTGCTTGCGGAATGAGTTCATTCCAAGGAATATCGCTGAATGATGTCTTGGCTAAAAAATCGTATTTTTCAAAACGTTTGCCAAAGAGCTCGTAATGGTATACTCTGGCTAGAGATCCTTCGACTTCGCCCTTACGGGTTTCGCTCAGGATGACACTTTGTTTTTTCTTAACAAAGATGTTGATGCTTACACCTTGCATGATGTCAAAAACATTTTCGTCTTTGCCACCATCAAGAGCGGTTTCTTTTTTTCTTGTATTTCCATGCAAATCTAGAATGTAGATTTCGTCAAATGTTTCCATCAATGCTTTTCGCATTTGCCGATGGATGATTCCATCTATAAAACTGTTGTTTGAAATATATGCGAGAATTCCTTCGCCATTCTTTTCTACATAATAATGACCTAATCGAATGAATTTGATGTAATCATCCGAAAGTGGCTGGATATTTTTCTCGTTTAGATTCTTCTTGTAGGTTTCTGACAACTCTTGAATCCAAGCGCTTTTATTGCTACTGCTTACGCTATACGGCGGATTGCCAATCATCACCATTACGGGCGTATCGCGCTTGACAAGATTAGCCTCATTCGCTTCTTGCGCTAGCCACTGCGCAAACAATGTTCCCGTGTCGTGATCACATTCTTCAAGGGAATTGGTAAGGAATATGCGGAGTCGTTTGTCCTGCCTTGCCTTGTAGCCCGTCTGTGCTAACACCATGTCCAATTTAAGGTGGGCAACGGCGTATGGAGCCATCATGAATTCAAAACCGTTTAGGCGCGGGAGCAGATGTTCTTCCACATAGTTTTGCCAAGCGCCTTTCTGGTTTTCCATACCGGAATATATCTTGCGGACCACTTCGGCAAGGAATGTTCCCGTTCCGGTCGCAGGGTCGAGAATTTGAACTTTGTGGTATTCCCGCGTTTCGTATCTCTTGTGGTCTTTGGTGCGATTGTCCGTATATAGGTTCGAAGTTTGGCGAATCGCCACCTTGCTCGTGTCGGCAAGGCCATCACTCAAATTGAAGCGGGTTTTCAGAATTTCATCAACAGCATTGACGATAAAGTGGACAACAGGTTCAGGCGTGTAATAAACACCACAGGCCTTTTTCTGCTTGGGGTCGTAATAGCGCAGGAAATCTTCGTAGAAGTGAATCATCGGGTCGGCCTGCCCCGTAGCCTTTCCAAAATTCTTCATGACCTTCGGCATGTCCGTCACCCGGAATGTTTCTGCCAGGTCATCAACAATCCATGCGATGCTTGTGTCAACATCGAATGCGGCGACATTCTGGAAAACCTTGCGCAAGAACGGATTCGTCTTGGGAATGAGCGTGGCAGCTTCTTCTCGACTGAATGTGTCGGGAGTATCGTCATGGAGCCTTGCCGCAAACATTCCGTAGCAGATTGTCTGCGCATAAATATCGGCAAATTGCCGTTCCGTCAAATCGTGGATCAACACCTTCTGGAAAGACTTCCATTGTCCCGCCAGTTCGCCCGTTTTTTCGCTATCGGTTTCGAGAGTCTTTTCAATCACTTCGGCAAGGAGGCGCGCCTTGGCGGCCATCATCTGCGCTAATTTCGTAGAACTCGTAATTTTCTGCGGCATTGATTCCGCGAGATGCGCCACCATTTCAAGAAACATCGAGACATTGGCATCTACCAGCGCAATCTTATTTCCTCGAATTTCTGCAATACGGATGCTGTTAACAAATTCACCGTTTTCATAAGAATGGAAATCAAGGTAATCCGTGAAAAGGATATGGTCTAGGGAGTTCTTGTAACGGTTGAACTGTTCCTTGTGCTGACGGTTGCCATCCAGGTCACTGTCGCCAATGTCTTTAGCCTCTACGAAGGCAACAGGAATCGATGTTGCGCCTTTCCCTTTCGCGATAATGTAGTCCGGAGCTCCGCACTGGATGCGGCTCGGTTCGTTAGTGATGGTGAATTTGGGAAGCAAGTCGCCAAGGAGTTTCGCGAGTGCAGGGCGGTAGCTGTGCTCTGTCGCCTTGCCCGTAGAAAACTGCTTGGAAACCTCGTCGATGTACTGTGCGACGGCTTGAATCTTGCTCTTGTCCAAATCGGCCATGGTGGCTCCAGTGTTGCGAGAGCCGTTCCATTCCAAGCCATGATTAAGCAATGGATTCTATCGCTACGCCTAACGGCTTCGCTCCAGAATGACATTCCACACATTTCCATAAACAAAAAAGGCGTGGAGTCGTAGGCTTATATGCTGGACGGGTCACCACAACCCTGCAATACATAAACACAAACGACCCACGCCCAATGCGGGCGTGAGCGTTCGTCCTATTCTGTATTGCTTTTAGAAGTGGTGATTTTCCAGCATCGAATAAGAGACGAATCTCAAAATTTCCGGTCGCCCATGGCTTCTATCAAGGTTGGGCCGGCCCTTCGGCAGGCTCAGGGACCTTGAAAAGTCACGGGCTATGTCTGTGGGAAATATATATAAATATGCGAGAGGAAGATCCTCGCCTACGCGAGGATGACGAGAAAAGACGCGGGGATGACGTATGGAAAGGAGATGCAGAGTGGATCCTATCGCCGCATTGCGGCTCCAGGATGACTGGGGCATGGCATTGGGGTGGGCGGGGTAAGCCGGGGGTTTTAGGGGGCGGAGCCCCTTAGGCGACCCTTGGACACTTGGCCTTTAGGCCTTAGTGTACATGGCCACCTTTAGGTGGTGGGGTGCTGGAAGACTTGCCCTAGTTCGGTCTAGATCCTTCGACTTCGCCCTACGGGCTCCGCTCAGGATGACACTAGGGCAAGGCTGCAAGCAGGGGGAGACATCCCCCTCCCCCATCAAATCAATCAGTTATTCCTTTCGGGCATTATTTTTGCAAATTCATACCCGCGGGGCTTGAATTTTATTAGTTTTCGGGTATGGAACTTCGAGTTTTGCGGTATTTTCTGGAAGCGGCGCGGTTGGGGAATGTCTCGCGCGCGGCGGATAATCTTTGCGTGACGCAGCCGACGGTGAGTCGCCAGCTCAAGGAGTTGGAGGAGGAGCTGGGCGAGAAGCTTTTCGAGCGCACGAACTACGCGATTCGGCTGACGCCTGCGGGGGAACTCTTGCGGGAGCGTGCGGAGGATATCCTTTCGATGGCGGACAGGACGGTGCAGGATTTCAAGTCGCTGAAGGAAGACGAGGTGGTGGGTGAAATCGCCATTGCCTGCGCGGAATCGCGGAACGTGAATTTTCTTTCGAAGTGCATCGGGATTCTCCAGGACGACTATCCGAAGATTAAGTACAACTTATATTCGGGCGACAGCGAGCGCGCCCTGGAAAAGCTGGACAAGGGCATTTTTGATTTTGCGGTGGTTGTAGACAACGTTGATTTGGAAAAGTACAACTGCCTTGCGGTGCGTTCGGTGGACCGTTGGGGCGTGGTGATGCGTCGCGACGACCCTTTGGCCAGGCGGGATTTCATCGAGCCGAAGGACTTGCTCGACAAGCCGCTGTTGGCGTCGCGCCAGGCGATGGTGGCGGATTTGCCGAAATGGTTCGGCGACGATATTTCGAGACTGAACGTGATTGTGGGGCTGGATCTTTCGTACAACGGTTCGGTGCTTGCCAAAGAGGGCACGGGCTACCTGCTCACTTTCGACGGCCTGGTGGATACGAGCCGCACTTCGCGTTTGTGCTTCAGGCCTCTCATGCCCGAACTCACCACCAACATGTACATCATTTGGCGGCGGGGCCAGCAGTTCACGCGGGCGGGCGAACTTTTCCTCGACACGCTCCGGCACGTGCTGGAGGAATAGGCAGAAGCTAGAATTCTACGCCTTCAAAGACGATTTCGTCAATTTCCAGATAGCTTCCGCTACTGGCAAAGATGCTCACGAACCCGATTTCGTGGGCGATATTTTTCCACTCCACCTGGTAGACGGATGCATTGAGTTTTTCCCTGCCGGGCCTGAACACGATTTCCTTCCAGGTGGTGTCGGCGGTCGCGTGCCAGAGCGATTTCTGGAAGTTGTTGTCGCCAAGATCCTTGTAATGCTCCAATGCGAAACTGAAGTCGCAATCCCCGCGCACCTTCATGCGGATGGCGGTGAGAGCGCTCAGGTCATAATAGCCCGTGTCGAGTCCGAGATGCGTACCGAGAAGCACGTAGCCGGAATCGCCCAGGTCGAACTGCAGCGAAAGATGTTTCCCGCGGGCACCGTCCACGATGGCTCCGCCGAACCCGCCTACAGAATCGGGCTTAATCCAGGTTGCCGTACCCGAGGCGATATAGTACCAGCCGTAGTTCTTGTAAGTCTTCGCGAGGTTGTTCAGGCTGTCGCCATCGTCAAAATCCTCAAAGACGAATTCGCGGGTCAAATCCCAAATGTGCATGAGCGTATCAACGGATGTCCCGGCATCAAGCGAAACGTCAGCAACGGGCTCGTTCCACATAAGAACGGTATATTTTCCCGACGGGACGTGCGAGAATACAAACTCGCCACCTTCGTTCCTGGCCCAATAGGGAGTTGCATCGAGCATCAAGGAGACATCCGAAACCGCAGAATCAGAAGCGGCGGCACCAAAACGCACTGTTAGCGAAACGGACGGCAGAAGCTCGATTTCATTCATCGTAGAATCCGCAGCCTTGAGCCTTGTCCACACCATGAGCGAGGAGTCCTCGCCGGCAATTCCTTCGACATAGCACCTTGCATTCTGGCACTCGTCCAGTCGAGTCTCGAACTGCACCATTCCGGAATCATCCGCAGTGGCAGTTTCCAGCGCTGAAACATGGGACGGGAGGAATTGCGTTATATCTTCGGACGGGCTTTCCACGGGGACGGCACCAGAACGCTGGTACAGCGTAACGCGTGCCTGCGGTATAGGCTTGTGCGCCCCGTCAAACGCAATGACGGCAATCCCGTTCGTCGTCTCGCTCGTGGCTCCCGCAGTCTCGGACCCGCTGTCGGAACAGCCCGAGAACGCAACCAGCGCAAGGCCGAATGCGATGCAAAAAAGTGTCCTGTTCCTAAACTCCTGGGATAATCTCATCGTTCTTCCTTTTTCATCATCGGGAACAACTGGAAATTTAACTGATAAACGCTGTCGCAAATTTGCGAAGGCATCGCATTAACCACATTTACGATGGATTTTCGCGTCTCGGCGAGGATTTCGCGGATTTTTTCAATCTGTTTCGAGTCGAGCGCCATCGTGAGCGTGCTGATATCGCGCTTTTCCTTGGGGGTATCGGCGATGGACTTGCGGGCAAGTTCCGCAATGCTCGCCTGGTAGTCGCTGATGCAGGCGCTCAGCCAGTGTTCCTTCGTCTTGAGGTGGGCCTCGGTAGGCACCACGCGGCCGTCCTTGCGGGTATGCGCGAGCCCGAGCTGCAACAGCGCGTCCACTGCGGTCTGTACCTGCGTGGCGGTGAGTTTCGGGACGCTGCTCTCGCCAAGCTTTGCGGCATCCTGCGGGCCACGGTAGTCGAACACGTCGAGGGCCGAGCGTATCATCGGGTAGAACCACTGCTGAAAATAGCGGTAGCGGGCTTCGTCCAGCTCGCGGCAGGCGGCAGGGCGCATCTTCTGCAGCGTCTCGAAATGCTTGCGCACCTGTTCGTCAGTTTTCGCCTTCCCGTAGGCGACCATCTCGCGGAAATACTCCGCCTTGGCTTCCTTGAACCGGAAGAACTGCACGAAAGTCTCGATGCACTTGGGCGAAACGTGGCGCTTGCCCTGCAAAATCTTTACCAGGAGGCTCGCATCCATATTGACCGCAGTGGCGAACACGCGGTAGCTGAACGTCGGGTCCAGCGACTTTTCCAGTTCGTAGAACTCCTGCAAAAACTTGCGGTAGTCGGAATAGTCGTATATGTTGATCTTGTTTTTCGAAAACATGGCGGGCCTGCCGGTATAAATATAGTTTCTCGCTATTAAATTTCCAATTTTTTCGGGTCAATTTGTAAATTTTTTCACAACAATGTTGACTTTTTTGTCCACACCCGTGGACATTTTGCTGGCGGCAACCCGCAAAACAAGGTATATTCAGTATAACCAAGGAGTTCTAATGAATATCGGCCTTAAATTCGCAATTCTCGGTCTGTGCGTCTCGACGGCGGCATTTGCCACCAAGTACGAGGCGGAATCGGCAACGCTCTCCGGAGGTGCCAAAAATGTCAACGCCTCGGGCGTCTCGGGCACGGGTTACGCCGACATGCAGGAAGGCAACATCACCTTCGCGGGCGTCACCGCAGAAAAGGCGGGCAAGTACCAGGTGACCATCCGCTACAAGGCGGGCGATTTCAAGGCGAACTACATCGTGGTCAACGGCGCCACCTCGGGTACCGTCGACTTCGAGGGCACCTCCAACTGGTCCGACGTCTCGACCGTCGTCACGCTCAAGGCGGGCACGAACACCATCTCACTCGAAAAGTACTGGGGCTGGATTAGCGTGGACTATATCGACGTGGAACCCTACGAATCCTCCCCCTTCAAGCTCTCCGCGACCCCGGTCACCCCGAATGCGACCGAAAGCGCCGTGAAGCTCTACAGTTTCTTGCGCGAGAACTTCGGCAAAAAAACGATTAGCGGCATCATGACCGGCGACATGAGCGGATACACCCTGGGCGCCGACTTCAAGACCCACGACGACGTGAAGTACATCTACACGCGCACGGGCAAGTACCCGGTACTTGTCGGCCTCGACTTCCTTTTCGCAACAGGTCCGAGTGCATCGCAAAGCTGGAATATGGAATACACCAACAAGGCGATATCCATTGCAAAGGGCCTCTGGAAGGCTGGCGGCATTCCCGCATTCACCTGGCACTGGAAAGACCCGCTGGACAAGGATGACGCGTTCTATATCCAGGGCGCAGACAACGGCCAGGGATACACGACCTTCGATTTCGCGACCGGATTCAAGGCCGGCACTACCGAATGGAACACCGAAAGTGCAGCCTACAAGGGAATCATCGCCGACATCGACCACATCGCCGACTACTTCCTCGAACTGCAGAAAGAAGGCGTGGCGGGCATTTTCCGCCCCCTGCACGAAGCGGGCGGCAAATGGTTCTGGTGGAGCATCAATTCGGGCGACCAGTTCGCCGCCCTCTATCGCCTTGTCTATGACCGCATGGTGAAAGTCAAGGGCGTGAAGAACATGATCTGGGTGTTCAACCCCGAAGGGAGTACCGTCACCTCCTGGAATCCGGGCAGCGAATATTACGACGTGCTCTCCATCGACATCTACAACAGCGCAAACGACCATTCCAGCAACGCAAGCGCCTTCGACAAGTTCAAGAGCGCATCGAACGGCACGAAGATTCTCGCACTCAGCGAAAACGGGCCTATCCCCGACGTGAACAACATGCATACCGACGAAGCGGTATGGAGCTGGTGGATGCCGTGGTATAGCACCTGGAGCGGAACCTGGCCCGGCCAGACGAAGGACGCCGTGTGGAAGAGCAACATGGACGACGAACGAGTCCTTTCTCTCGAGGACATGCCCGGCTGGGACAACTACACGGCGGACGTCACTCCCGATACGACAGTAACGCCTCCCGACTCCGGCACGACCCGCATCGCGACCGCACCGCGCCTGCTCGGGACGGCAACCACCATCGGAATTTTCGACATGAACGGCCACTACGTGGGACTCACTACGCAGGGGCTTCCGCAGGGCCGCTACGTCATCCGCAAGCAGGTGCAGGGCCACGTCGTGAATACGCTTTACCTCAAGAAATAACTGGACAAAAAAAATGGATGTGTGTATGGGATACATGAACAAAAAAGTCGTTGTCGCCTCTACTGTGTTTTTCTGGGTTGGTTTGGCAAACGCCATAGTCCCGAACAAGTTGGTTTCTGGCGGTTTGCCGGCACATACGGGGGCGGCAACGACCGATTATTTAACAGACGGTTACCTGACGAACTGGAAGAGCAGTAACGCCAAGGAAATCGCGCTGAACGTGGGCGAAGGTCCCACGAAACTGCGAATCAACTGGGAATCGTTCGGCGATTGCGCCTGGGCTACCGACTTTACGAGCGGCTGCGGGCATAGCGGCGTCGCGCTTTCGAATTTCAAGATTTTGACCTCCGCGAATTCCACCGACGGCAAAGACGGCGACTGGGTCGAGGCGGCAAGCGTCAAGAACAATCCCGTAATGGCGCGCGGCGTCGACATCGAATTTGCGGGAAAGTCGTGGTTCAAGTTCGTGAGTGAAGGCGACGTGGGCCAGATTCTCGAAATCGAGGCATTCGACATGAGCGCGGGTGGTACCGACACGTGGTTCTTCATGGGCACAAGCATCAGCCAGATGGGAATCAAGCAGCAGGATACCGACTCCACGACGGCGCAAATCATTCACGCGAAGTTCCCGGAATACACGCCCGCCATGCTCCGCGGAGGCATCGGCTGCATCAACAGTTCCGAGGTCGTCGAGCACTTGGGCGAATACCTGGAGTACGCAGGCAACGTGAAGTTCTGGGCCATCGAGATGGGCACGAACGATGCCTGGGGTGGTGGTGACTGGAACCTCGCCACATACAAAAAGAACATGCAGACGATTATCGATTCGGCGAAGGCGCACGGAATCACCCCGATTATCGCCCGCATCATCGCGACAGATTCTTCCAAGGCGGGCTGGCAGGTGAACCCCGCATTCCTCGAGGCTGTCGACAAGCTGACCGAAGAAAACAACCTCCCGAAGGGTCCCGACTTTTTCGCCTACTTCAAAGAACATCCGGAACAGCTCGCGAGCGACGGCGTTCACCCGAACGGCGACAAGAAGGGCGGGCAGGCGATGCACCACCTGTGGGCCGAAGCGCTCGCCCCGCTGTACGCCGCGGGCGACACGACGAAAGCAGACAGTTCCAAACAGGATTCTTCTGGAATTGTTTCTGGCGATTCCTCAAACAGCCTTGCTTCGCAAAAAAGAAGCCTTTCCCTCCCCCACATTTATTCGGAGGGCAAAAGCATCATCATCAATACAATCGGCCATTCCGTTGACATTATCTTGATTTCGCCATTAGGTCAAGTTCTTGCCCAAAGCAAAACATCTTATGGAGCAGTAAGATTTGACAACCTTTCTGCAGGACGATACGTTGCAATCATTCGCGGCAACGGGATCCGATTCGAAGCGAACGTTATCGTAAAATAAACCACCAGACTAAAACGGCTGCACACCTAAATCGGTGTCGCCGTCTTTCACTTTTGCAAGGATTTCGAGACCTGTCAAATCCTGCATCATGCGGATGTTGTCGTCTTCCATTTCCAGGTTGCCGCTACAACCATAGCGGTTCACGATGAGTCCGCGAACATCAAGGCCGCGGCTACGGGCGTATTCTACGGTGAGCACGCAAGCGTTAATGGAGCCGAGGGCCGCCGTCGTTACGACAAGCAGCGGAAGGCCCAGCGTCTTCATGATATCGACGAGGAAAATTTTCTGATCATCGTAGCGGATGGGGCAAATGATTCCCCCGCTGCCTTCGGCAAAAATGAATTCATGGCGAGCGCAAGCCGCTTCAAAATCAGCCTGGACTTTCGAAAGTTCTACGGGGTTGCCTTCTTTGCGGGCGGCGAGATGTGGCGAGACGGCTTCTTTATAGATGTAGCTCACGAGCTGTTCTTGCGTATCGGGAAGATTTGCAATGTTTTTCACATAGTCGGCGTCACCGGCGACCCATTTGCCGTCGCGGAGTTCTGCGCCGCTGAGGGCGGCCTTGTAGTAGCCCGCATCGATGCCGAAATCGCGCCACTTTTTAACGAGAAGGGCGGTGATAAAGGTCTTGCCGACATCCGTTCCGGTGGCTGTGACGAAATATCCTTTACTCATACACACTCCTTTACTGCTTGCGCAATTACTGTTGCGGCGGCTTGGAGCTGTTCGTGCGTGTGCGTGGCCATCAGGCTTGCGCGTAGGCGGGCTTGCCCCTTGGCAACAGTGGGGTAACGAATTGCGGGGATAAGTATTCCCGCATCTTGAAGCGCTGCGGATATTTTAAGTGCGCGGGCTTCGTCGCCGATAACAATCGGAACAATTGCCGAAGGTGACTGTTCAACGTTCACGCCCTCATGCAGCAGGGCGTCGCAGAAGAATTTCACATTATCGCGCAGGTTCTGCACGCGTTCAGGATGCGCATCGATGTAGCGCAAGTTGTTGCGGGCTGCGGCGGCAACGGCAGGAGCCATCGCGGTCGTAAAGATAAAACTGCGTGCCTTGTTGCGGAGAAAATCAATCAGTTGCTGCTTGCCAGCCACGAAGCCGCCCTCGGCGGCAACGGCTTTGCTCAATGTGCCGACGGTTACGTCGGCATGAGCACAGCCGTAGTGTTCGGCAAGGCCTCGCCCGGTCTTGCCGAGCACGCCCGTGGCATGCGCCTCGTCAATCATCAGGAGGCATTCGCTTTCGTGCGCAATCCGAAGAAGTTCCGGCAAGTTCGCAAGGTCGCCATCCATGCTGAAAACAGCATCGGTCACGATAAGCCCACGAAAGGTCCGCGCATCTTGTTCTGCAGGCTTTTCACGTGTGCTGAATTCTGCTTTGGCTGTCGAAATCACGCGTTCCAAATCTGCCATGTCGTTATGCTTATAGACAAAGCACTTGGCTCGCGAAAGGCGGATGCCGTCAATAATGCTCGCGTGGTTCAGTTCATCGCTAAAAATAAAGTCGTTCTTGCCGCACAAAGCCGAAATCGTGCCGACATTCGCCATGTAACCCGTATTGAACGTGATGGCAGATTCTTCACCCTTGAATTTTGCGATAAATTCCTCTAATTCCTGATGCGGAGACTTGTTGCCTGTCGTAAGGCGAGCGCCGCCGCTTCCTGTTCCCCACTCCAAAACCGCCTGGGCCATCGCCTGCTTGAGTTCGTCGACGTTCGCCAAGTCCAGGTATGAATTGGAAGCCAGCAGAATCTGTTCCTGCGAATCGCCATCGGGCATGCGAATCTTCACGCACGACGATTCCGGCGTTTCCATCAAGCGCATGGTGCGGTAAGTGTTATTCGCCCGAGCCGTTTCCAAAGCGTCTTTCGTAAAAATGTCAAGAATGCGACTCATGCCCCGACATCCACCAAAATTTTCTTCTTCTGCAAGTACTCGATACACTCTTCGGCAGATGCCTTGCGCGAATCGAACAAGAAAATGCGGCCTCCGTTTTCGTCGCCCATTTCCTTCATCTTCATGATGCGTACGTAGCCGAGTTCCTTGCTCGCCACATAGCCCGTCACGTAGTTCGGGTCGTCGCTCACGCAAAATTCCGCAACCATCCCCGGGGCGTTTGCCACCTTGGTCGCAAGCACGATGGCTTCGTTAAAGTGATTCTTGCAACTGTCCACTTCGCTCGAATGCAGCGCATCCATATAAGTCGCACGCACACCGCGTTCGTGGTCAGGTTCCAGGCGTTCGCACGTCGCGATATCGTACAGCATCGCGCCGCGCATCGGGAAGGTCTCGCGCAAAAGTTCAGGAAGTTTTTGGGCAAAATCTTTGATGAGGACTCCGTATTCGTCATTGCGAGCTTCGCGAAGCAATCCATCACTTACAGTTTTATTTATGAATCCAAACGCCTTCTCCAACCCTTCCTGCCATGTTTCCACGTCTACACGCGTCACCGGCAAGGCCTTCAAAATCTGGATATCGCTTTCGTGAATCTTCTCGATTTTCACGTTGATGAAATCCGGGTCGCCCTTGGAATGCGTCATGGCCCGGCGCACCATCGCCGCACACACAGCCTCAACAGAATCCCGGTTCACGATGCGCTCGGCACCGGATATGTGCTGCTCACGTTTCTGTTCGCCCTCGCCCACTTGCTGCGAGGCACGCATTTTCAAGCTGTAATAATCCATATCACTCATGAAATTCGTCTTCGCCTTCTACGATAGGCGCGGGTTCACATTCGCCAATCATCTTGATGGCTTCGCAGATGCGGTCGATTTCAGGATCGGTCGTAATGAACGGAGGCATCGTATACACGTAATTGCAGAAAGGCCTGAGCCACACGCCGGTTTCGCGAATCACGCACAGAATGTCGTCTGCGGAAGGTTTCGCCTTCAGTTCCAAGACTCCGATAGCGCCGAGAACACGCACGTCGGCCGCATTTTCAAGCGCACGGAGCGGTTCCAGATTGGCGCGGAGGCGAGCTTCGATTCGAGCAACCTCCCCCGCATAATCACGGTTTTCGAACAACGTTAACGAAGCAATTCCTGCAGCACAAGCGAGCGGGTTCGCCATGTAAGTCGGGCCGTGCATAAATGCCGGAATCTTGCTGTTCGTAATCGTTTCGGCGACCTTCTCGGACGCGACACAGGCCGCCATCGTAATGCATCCGCCCGTAAGCGCCTTGCCAATACACATGATGTCCGGCGTTATCCCCGCATGCATCATTGCAAAGCGCGGTCCCGTGCGGTAAAAACCAGCGGCAATTTCGTCTAGAATCAACAAGATTCCGTAACGGTCGCAAAGTTCGCGGAGCGATTTCAGGTAACCCGCATTGTAAAGCCACATGCCGTTTCCGCCCTGGAATACGGGCTCACAAATTACGGCAGCAATTTCATCCTTATGTTCTTCGACGACGCGTTCCATCGAAGCGAAATCCGTCGGATTCCACGCCTCATCATAGCGGCAGTTCGGACGTTCCGCAAAGTAATGGTGCGGCATGATTCCGCGGAAAAGCGTATGCATGCCGTCCGGGTCAGAAAGCGCCATCGCCCCAGCGGTATCGCCGTGGTAGCCGCCCTTCAAGGCGACCAACTTGCAGCGCTCCGAATGTCCGAGGGAATACTGATACTGCACTGCCATCTTGGCGGCACATTCCACAGAAATGCTTCCCGAATCCGCAAAGAAAATCTTGTCGAGTCCTTCGGGCAAAAAATTCACCAGCTTTTCGCCAAGCTCAATTGCGGGCTCGTGCGTAAAACCGCCGAACATCACATGGCACATCTTTTCACTTTGTTTTTGAATCGCCTCGACAATTTCAGGTGCATTGTGCCCGTGCGCCATGCACCACCAGCTAGACACGGCATCAATCAGTTTCAAGCCGTCTGCCGTTTCTATCGTTGTTCCGTGAGCTGTCTTGGCAAGAAATCTTGCGGGAGTATTTTTCAGCGCTGCATACGGGTGCCACAAATGCTCGCTGTCAAAATCTAATAATTGTTTCATTTCACGTAAAAATATAGAAAAAAGAGACACTTTCTTAATCTTCGGGGTTCCTGCATATCAAGGCTATAAACCAGCGGCGACATACGAGAAACAATAAAATTCTATATTTGCGCATGAAAAACAAAAGGACATTAATCATGGCAAAGACCAACGGAAAAAACACTTCGAAAAAAGGCACCCAGACCAACATGTGGACCGGCCGTTTCGCTAGCGGCATGGCGCAAAGCATGGTGGACCTGAGCTTCAGCCTGCAATTTGACGCCGAACTCATCGAAGAAGACATCGAAGGAAGCATCGGGCACGGCAAGGGCCTGGTGGAATCCGGTGTGTTAAGCAAAGCCGACTACAAGAAGATTTGCGATGGACTGGAGAGCATCCTCAAGGACTACAAGGCCGGCAAGAACCTGTGGAAGGAATCCGACGAGGACATCCATATGGCCGTGGAACGCGTGCTCACCGAACGCATCGGTGCACTCGGCAAGAAGATTCACACGGGCCGCAGCCGTAACGACCAGGTCTGCACGGACTTCAAACTCTACATGCGTCACCGCGCCACCGAAATCCGCGCTCTCGAAGTGAGCCTGATGGAAACGGTGCTCGACCTCGCGAAAAAGTACTTCGGCAAGATGATGCCGGGCTACACGCACCTGCAGCAGGCGCAGCCCATCTACTTCAGCCATTACCTGATGAGCATGTTCTTTGCCGTGAGCCGCGACGTGAAGCGCCTCGACAACTTCCTCGAGCTGCACAGCGAACTTCCGCTCGGTAGCGGCGCCATGGCCGGTTCCGCATTCCCCTACCACCGCGCACTCGTCGCGAAGGAACTCGGATTCAACGGCGTGAGCCCGAACAGCATCGACGCCGTGAGCCACCGCGACATGATGCTCGAATTCGAAGCCGATTTAGCGATTATCGCAAACACCATGAGCCGCTACGCCGAAGATTTTGTGAACTGGAGCACCAGTGAATTCGGCTACCTCACCCTGCACGATGCCTTCTCTAGCGGGTCTTCTATGATGCCGCAGAAGAAGAACCCCGACTCCATGGAACTTATCCGCGGAAAGTCCGGCCGCATGCTCGGCAACTTCAGCGCCCTCTACACGCTGGTGAAGGGAGCCCCGCTCAGCTACAGCCGCGATTTGCAAGAAGACAAGGAACCGGTATTCGACTCCGTCCATAACGTGAAGGTGATTCTCCGCGTCATGAAAGAGGCCTTGGAAAGCGCACGTTTCAATTTCGACAAGATGCACGCGAAGATGCTGCCGGCGCTGCTGGCCACCGACCTCGCTGACTTGCTGGTCGAATCTGGCGTGCCGTTCCGCGATGCCCACCACGTGGTCGGTAGCCTGGTCGGCGAAGCCGCCCGCCAAGGCCTCGAATTCACGGACCTCTCTGATGAGGCCTGGGCCAGCGCCGGTGTTCCGAACGTCAAGCAGATGAAGAAGACCCTCACCTTCGAATACAGCGTAAGTCGCCGTAACATCGAAGGCGGCACCGGTCCCAAATCCGTGAAGCAGCAGTTCGTGAAGGCCGCCGCGATCTTGAAGAAATTCAAGAAGTAATTACTTCTGTTCGACAGTGAAGCCCTTGGCGCGGAGAAGTTCTATGACGTTTTCGTCCTTCCCTGCCAGATGCGCCGCACCTACGACGATAAAGACCTTGCGGTCGGAGGCCAACAAGCCTTCGACCGTTTTTGCCATCTTGCGGTTACGCGAAGTATAGATGCGCTCGTTGAGTTCCTCTGTCAGAAGCGAATCCTGAGCATCCTTCGGGTGCGATTCCAATTCCATAGCATCGCGGAACATCGCGACATCGCCGGTTTTCCACGCACGCATCATCAGCGTGATACTCGAATCGAGCAGCGGCATATCGCGCAGCGTACTCCTCATGTAGTAAATGCCCAGAGAATCTGGGATTCCCTCGCCCGAAAGCGCATTGACCTGTTCTTCGACCGTTTCGAGCGAAACAATAGGTTTCCCCATTTTGCGGGCAGCCATGAGAAAATAAAGGTCTATTCCATATTCGGGATGGAAGCCCCTTCGCTGTATGGCTACGGAACTCAAGGTCATTGCCGCTGCCCAAGGCCTGTATGGGTTGAACGTCCCTAACGGAATGTACCACGCCATGCAGAGGCTATCGAGCGAGCTCTGCACATCCGCAGGTAAAATCTTGTCAAGGCTTTCACTATCCGGGAGCAGACCGCGCTGCGCAGAAAGCACCATAATTTCCTTGACAACGGAAGTATCGCTCATGTCGAGTTCGACACCCAGCTCATCCGAATTCTCGAATGCGACCGTTATCTCGGAATCGAGCGGATAGAACGAGGAATCCGCAAAATGCACACTTCCGAGAAGATAGACACTGGAATTGGAATCCGAGACCTTCCACAGGATATGCTTGCGCGCGGGAGCCGAAGCGGAACATCCCGTCAAGAACATCACGGATATAAGACCAAGCAATATGAACCTTATCATATTCAACCTCCTAAAATTCACCTGTCCAACCGAAAAGGCCCTCGGCACGGGCATTGGATGCGGGGGCTGCACGGAGCGCACCACCGTCGATGACGAGAATGCGGTCGCTGTACCTTTCCGCATATTCGAGCGAATGCGTCGACACAACAATTCCCATGTTGCGGTCATGCGCCAACGACCGAAGGGTACGGAAGAGCGCATGGCTTCGCGGAATATCGAGGAACGCATTAGGCTCATCCAACAACAGGACGCGCACCTCCCGCGCGACCGCCTGAGCCAAGAAGACACGGCTGCGTTCGCCGTCGCTCAATTCCGCAATGGCGCGATCCGCAAAGCGCGAGACATCAAGAAGATCCATCGCATCAAAAATGCACTTTTCGTCTTCTGCACTTCTTCCATCGAGGATTCCCGAATAAGGCGTTCGGCCAAGGCTAACGAACTCGCGCACCGTCATGCGGGCGGGAGGCGCGACGCCCATGCGGACGAGCGCCACCAGCCGCGCACGCTCGCGGTCCGACATGCGGTCGGCCGAGCGCGCGGCCGAAACGGTCCTGCCGCAAAGCAGGACCGTCCCGCCCCGCGGGGGCAATAGGCCAGCAAACGTCTTCAAAAGCGTACTCTTGCCACAGCCGTTTTCGCCCATCAAAGCGACAACCTCTCCGCCATGCAATTCGAAGTCGAAAGCCGAAGCGAACGGTTCCCGACCCGGATATCCAAAAAACAAGCCTTCGACACGCAAGAGTTCTGCGACCGAATTCACAGCGACCTCCCCTGCCGCGCCCCGCGCACAAGTACATACAAAATAACAGGAACACCGACAACGCTCAACACTGCGTTCAAAGGAATCCATTGCGGAAACACACCCGCTACCAACGCGAGCAACGAACCGCACAATGCTGAGCCCGGCAGAAGAACCCGATGGTTCGTTGTCCTGAACATCAGATAAGACAAGTGCGGCACGGCAATTCCGATAAAGGCGACAGGCCCGCAGAACGCCGTCGCTGCGCCGGCGAGGATGCTCGAACCGACAAGGACGCAAAGCCTCGAACGTCCGACCTGGATGCCCAGTCCGCGAACAAATTCATCGCCCAGGTGTGCCGAATTCAGATAGCGCATGGACAGGACCACCGGCAAAAGTCCGACCGCGACCGCCAGGGCGAACACCCAGATGCCGTCAAGCGTGAGCCGCCCGAAACTCCCGAAGCCCCATGCCACATACACCTGGAGGCTTTCGCCTTCGGCCCCGGCAATCAGGAGGCTCACCAGTGCATCGATAAAGTAGCCAAGCAAAAGCCCCGCCACAAGCAAGACCGAACTCTGCGAGAACCTGGATGCGAACGCGATAATCACTAGCGTCACGACGAGCGCACCGACAGATGCAGCCCCGAGCGTCCCGAAATGTCCGATACTAATTCCCGCAAGCAGCGCAAGCGCCACGCCAAAACTTGCACCGCTGCTGATGCCAAGCACAAAGGGCCCGCACAGGGGGTTGCGGAACACCGTCTGTAGGCAAAGGCCCGACACGGCAAGCGACATCCCGGCAAGGACGGCGGCAGCCACCCTCGGGATGCGGAGCTCCCAAAGGATCCGCGACACCATTGAAGAATCCGGAGACATGAGCGAATCGATTAATTTCGAGAACGGAACGTCGACCGGACCAGACACCAGCGTCCAGACAGAAAAAAACAGAACGCCTAGAAAAAGCGTCCCGAAACAGAGGGCTATCCGTTTCATCAAAAGCCCTTATTTTTTGGATTTAGCCTTGGCCTGATCCTGCTTCTTGAGTTCGTCAGAAGCCTTCTGGTCGCGAACGTAGTTCTCGGGAGGAACGTTCTCGAAGCCCTGGAGTGCGTTAAGCCAGTTATCGTTCAGGTCGCGGAACTCGAGCTTCTTCAGGTTGTGCTTAAGCGTATCGCCCGAAATCTTGAAAGTCACGTAGTCCCAACGGATGACCTGACGATCGCGGAACACTTCGCGGGTCACCATGGAGGAATCGTTGTCGAAGCGGTAACGGGCCTTGTAGGCGTAGTCACCCGTCTTCTGGTAGCGGTCGGCAGACGCATAGGTGCGGGTGGCACCCGTAAGCGTGTCGTTCATGTTGAACTGGAGTTCGGCATCGCGGAATGCATGGCCGTGGGCCACAATCGGAGTACGCCAAACGCCGTTGACCTGGTCCTTGACCTTCTTCTGGAAAAGCGTATCGACCTTCCAGTGGTCGAAGTTGCTCTTGTCGTACTTGGCACGCTGGACATACTTGCCCGCCTGGATCATCTTGCGCACGCTGTCAGCCTTCGCCTTCGCAAGGCTATCGGAATTAGCCTTAGGGGCACTGGACTGGTTTGCGGAGTTCAAGGAATCCAGCTTGTGCTGAATCATCTCATCAAGAGTCCCCTGTGCGCCACGGGATGCGACGACAGAGTCGACCGGTTGCTGTGCAAAAGACACCCCCGCAAAAGCAAGGGATACAAACGCTGCAAAAACACACTTATGTATAGACAAAATCATCGTCTAAAATTTAGTTAAAGACTTAAAAAAAAGGCTCGGTCAACTCAAAAAACGGCAAAAAAAAGCAGTCTACACAAAAACGGGGCACAATTTTATATTTGGGGCATGCTCGATTACACCCAAGTCCCCAGCCCCTGCTTCGTTCTGGACGAAAAAAGGCTCGTCCGGAACATGGAAATTCTTGACGATATCCAAAAAAGAACCGGAGCCAAGATAATCTGCGCCCTCAAAGGCTACAGTTTTTGGCGTTCCTTCCCGCTCATCGCGCGCTACCTCCCCGGAGCCACCGCTTCGAGCCTCAACGAAGCGCGCCTTGCCCGCGAAGAAATGGGAAAAGAGGTCCATGTTTTCGCCCCAGTCTATGGCGACGACGAAATCGACCAGATCCTCTCGCTTGCCGACCACATCAGCTTCAACAGCTTCAGCCAGTGGACGCGGTTCAAGGCTAAGACCCTTGCCGCAGGCGTGAGCGCCGGCATCCGCGTCAACCCGCAATTTTCGACCGTAGAGACCGACATCTACAACCCCTGCGGCAAGTTCTCGAGACTCGGCGTCACCGAGGCTGAATTCAAACCGGAACTCCTGGATGGAATCGAAGGGCTTCACTTTCATGCCCTCTGCGAGCAGGACGCCGATGCCCTCGAAGGAGTTCTCTCAGCTTTCGAGCAGCACTTCGGCAAGTACATCGACCGCATGAAATGGGTGAACTTTGGCGGCGGCCACCACATCACACGCAAGGACTACCACAGGGACGACCTCGTGCGCATCATCAACAGTTTCAGGCAGCGCCATCCTGGAGTCGAAGTCATCCTGGAACCGGGGGAAGCGGTCGGCTGGCAAACCGGCGAACTGGTAGCAACGGTCGAGGACATCGTCCACAACGAAATGGACATCGCCATACTGAACATTTCAGTGAGCGACCACATGCCCGATTGCCTCGAAATGCCCTACAGGCCCGCCGTAACGGGCTCTGGCATGCCCGGCGAGAAGAAATTTACATACAAGTTAACCGGATGTTCCTGCCTTGCGGGCGACCAGCTCGGGGACTTTTCCTTCGACAACCCGCTAAAGGTCGGCGACAGGATTATTTTCGAGGACATGATCCACTACACCATGGTGAAGACTACTTTCTTCAACGGGGTAAGGCACCCGAGCATCGGCAAGTTCGACATGGAAGGCAAATTCCACCTGCTACACAAGTTCACGTACGAGCAGTTCAAGGACAAGCTGTAGATGACCTTCAATAGCGAAGAAGAGACCTACAACTGGGCCGTGGAATTCGGCAAATCGCTCAGGCCGGGCGACATGGTCGCCCTATACGGGAACCTGGGGGCCGGCAAGACGGTAATGAGCCGGGGAATCTGTAAGGGACTCGGTTTTGAAGGTTCCGTCTGTTCCCCCACCTACACCATCCTGCACGAATACCCGAACGAGCCTCCCCTTTTCCATTTCGACCTCTACCGTCTGGAACCGGGCGCAGAGCTCTACGAAGTCGGCCTGGACCACGACTACCTTTCAAAAGGCATCACGCTCATCGAATGGCCCGAAAGGCTCGACGGCGATACCGGCGACATCACGCACAAGATAACCATCGAAATCATCTCGGAAAATGTCCGCGAGGTGAAGCTCGAAACGTTCGACAGGAAAAACGGCTAGAAAGCGTACTTGACACCGCAGATCAGCATTCCGGCCTGCCCTAACCCATATTCGCCGAACACGGAGATGGGGCCTCCCAATTCGAAGCCGAGAACACCGACATTGAACATCAGTCCGTGGCCGTCATACCAGAACACGCCGCCAATGCCTGCATAGGAATAGAGCCTGAAATATTTGAAGTTCAGGTAGTTCAGCTTGATTCTCGGAATGACCGAGATAATCGCGTGACTGTCCACGGTCGTATAGTCGACCATGACCCCCACTTCCAAAAGGTAGAACAGTTCGAAACCGTAGCCGAGAGAATAGGCGATTACATCCGGGTCACGATCGTCTTTATGCGCCGCATGGATAATGATATCCAGCCAAGAGGAGAGCGGCAGGAATCCAAAAAAGACGCTGACATTTTGACGTCTCTTCTGCCAGGCATCCTCCCAGGATTCCTCTTTCGGAGCAGCAGGCTGTACCGCCTTGGTATCGTCATAGACGATAGGTTCCACACGCGCAGGCGGTTCCGGTGCAGGAGATGCGCTTTCTTGCGGCAGAGGCGTCGCCATCGGTTCCTCTTGCGGAGCGGACGCCTGGACGGAAGAATCCGCACCAGCGGCAACCTCCCCATTCCCGACTTCTTCATAGCCACCATCATCGACCTGCGCAAACGCGACAGAGCACGCGAACAGCAAAAAAGCAATTTTTTTCATCGGGAACCTCCGCTATACGTTTTTTACAAAATAACCTTTTTTTCAAGAAATGAACAAGGGCGCAACATGAAATCCGTAAAAAGTGACATGGAACACCCAATTCCATCGCATATTTTCTAATTTTTAGCCCCGACACAAGAAAAATCCAAAATGGGAATCGTTGAAATCATCATCGTCGCGATCGTAGAGGCCATGGACTGCTTCGCTGTCGCAATCGCTACAGGGCTTTCCAAGTCGGGAATCCGCTATAGCCGAGCGCTGCTCCAGGCGGTAAGTTTCGGCATTTTCCAGGGCGGAATGACGCTCCTCGGGTATTTCCTCGGAAGTTTCGCCGAGCGCTGGTTCAGCTCCGTAGGCACGCCCATCGCCTGCACGATACTCTGCATCCTGGGATTACGCATGATGTGGGGAGCCATCCACGGCGATGCCGGAGAAAAGGAAGGCGAAGAGATCGCGGCCAAGAACCTCACCGTCGCCAACATCCTGCTACTCTCGGTCGCGACAAGCATCGATGCATTCGCAGTGGGAATCTCGTTTGCATTCATCAACGCGAACATGGCCATCGCGACATCTTCCATCGCATTCGCGAGTTTCGCCATGGGTGTCATCGGCTACGAAATCGGACGCCACGCCGCCAAGAGATTCAAGACAAAAATCCCCGAAATCATCGCGGGGATTATCCTGATAGGCATCGGCGTAAAGATGCTGTTTTAGCGTCCGGACTTGATGCCGAGTTTGTTCATGCGGTAGTTCATCATGCGCGGAGACACGCCCAGGTCACGACCGGCGGCAGAGAGGTTCCCGTTGTTGCGCTTGATAGCTTCCGTAATGATTTCGCGTTCGTAATTGTTCATCATCACCTCGAGCGGGGCTACCTTCGTAGAAACCGTCCCGTCGTTCCCGACACTCAGGCTCGTCTGCAGCGATGGCGGCAGGTTGTAGCTGTGGATACAGTCGTCACTCGCCGTAAGCACAGCACGTTCAATGCAGTTTTCGAGTTCACGCACGTTGCCCGGCCAATGGTAGCTCATGAGCAGGTTGATGGCCGTTGTCGAAAGACGCGCAACCTTCTTGCTGTAGCGGAGGTTCATCTTCTCGATAAAATGCTCCGCGAGCAGGATGATGTCGGACTTGCGCTTCGCAAGGTCGGGCATCGAAATCGGGAAAATGTTCAGGCGGTAGAAAAGGTCTTCGCGGAACTTGCCCTGCGCTATCAGTTCTTCGAGATTGCGGCTCGTCGCGGCCAAGAAGCGCACGTCGGAATGGAGTTCCTCGTTGCTCCCCACTCGGCTGAAGGTGCGTTCCTGCAAGAAGCGCAACAGCTTCACCTGCGTCTGCATCGTAAGGTCACCGACTTCGTCCAAGAAGAGCGTGCCCCCGTTAGCTGCTTCAGCACGGCCGATGCGGCGGTTCATGGCACCCGTGAACGCCCCCTTCTCATGGCCGAAAAGTTCGCTTTCCACCAGGTTTTCCGGGAGGGCCGCGCAGTTGAGCGTTATAAACGGCTTGTCCTTCCTTGAAGAAAGGTTAACGATGGCACGCGCGATCATTTCCTTGCCCGTACCGCTCCCGCCTCGAATCAAGACAGTCGCATCGCTCGGGGCAACCTGGCGCACCTGTTCGTAAATCTGCTGCATCTCGCGGCAGTTACCCACAAGGTCTCCCGGATTATTCGAAAGCATGTCGCGGAGCTTGCGGTTTTCTTCCAGCATGGCTTCGCGTTCGTTGTGAAGTTCGATACATTCGTTTGCCGCATCGCCCGTAATGTTGGCGATAATTTCGAGCAAGGCAACATCGCGGTCAAGATCGGTGGCCCCATCCACGGGGCGGTCTATGGAAAGCGTTCCTATGACAACTCCGTCATGAATCAGCGGGACGCAGATGAAGGCCACCTGGCTTTCGTAATGGCGGCTTCCGGTGCGGTTCAGGAACCGGGAATCCTTGCGGAGGTCGGGAATCACGTGGCTGATGCCGCGTTCGGCCACATGGCCCGTAATGCCCTCGCCCATGCGGTACAGGCCTTTCTGTTTTTCGGATTCGTCAAGACCGCGCGAGGCTTCAATCTTGAGCGTGTCGCCAAATAGGAGAGCGAAAGTGCCGCGCAACATGCCGAGCTCGGATTCAAGAATGCCAAGCACATTCTCGAGTAACTTTTCCACATTGCGCTCATGAATGATGGCGACGCTAATCTTCTGGATGACCGAAATTTCTGAGCCTATAGGAATGGGCATGGACATAAAATAGAAATTCCTCGAAAATTAAAGTTTTTCCCTTATTCTCCTGAGGGCTTCGCAGGTGCGTTCGTAGTCGCCGAAGGCGGTCAGGCGGAAGTACCCCTCGCCGCAGGGGCCAAAGCCGCTACCGGGTGTACCTACCACTTCGCAGGTGGCAAGCAGACGGTCAAAGAAATCGAAGGACTTTTCGCCGTCAGGAATCTTCCACCAGATGTACGGGGCATGCTCGCCGCCGAACACCGTGTAGCCCGCCGCGGCAAGTTCCTTGCGGATAACGCCCGCGGTCTTCATGTAGCCTGCAATAACGGCCTTCGTCTGCTGCCAGCCGACCGGGGAGTAGATGGCCTCGGCGGCACGCTGGGTCACGTAGTTCACGCCGTTGAACTTGGTGCACTGGCGGCGGTTCCACATGGAGCGGAGCTTGGAAAGTTCATGCGGGATGGCCGTGTAGGCGCAGCGCACACCGGTAAAGCCGGCAGTCTTGCTGAAGCTACGGAACTCGATGGCGCAGGTGCGGGCCCCCGGAATCTCGAAGATGGAATGCGGGAGGCTTTCGTCCTGGATATAGCAGTTGTAGGCGCCGTCGAAGAGTATTATCGCGCCGTTCTCGTTCGCGTAGTCCACAAACTTCTGGAGCGTCTCGCGGCTGAGCACCGTACCCGTCGGGTTGTTCGGGCTGCACAGATAAATCATCTGCCCCGGATTCTTGGGCAGGTCGGGCTGGAAGTTGTTTTCCGCTGTCGATGCAAGGTAGGTGACCTTAGAAAAATGTCCGTCATCTTGCAACACGCCGGCACGACCCGCCATCACGTTCGAGTCCAGATAGACCGGATAGACAGGGTCCGGGATGGCGATTTTTACATTTTCTGTAAAAAGTTCCTGGATGTTCGCAACATCGCACTTGGAACCGTCACTCACGAAGATATCGTCCGGATCCATCTCGATACCGCGGGAGGTGTACTCGCCCGCAACAATCGCCTGGCGCAAAAAGTCGTAGCCCTGCTCGGGCCCGTACCCGCGGAAACTCCCCTTCTCGGCCATCTCGTCGACAGCCTTGTGCATGGCCTTGATGACTTCGGGAATGAGCGGAGTGGTCACGTCGCCGATACCCAGGCGCACGATATCGGCATCGGGTTTCTTGGCCTGGTATTCGGAGATCTTCTTTGCGATGGTAGAAAAGAGGTAACTGCCGGGCAGCAAGTCGTAATTCGGATTGATGATAGACGCGTTCATTAAATGGTTCCTCTAAAAACTTCCTGTGCGGGGCCGGTCATGAGAACCGGGCCATCGTTTTCGTGCTTGATGTGGAGCGTTCCGCCGTCGAGAATCACGTCGGCTTCTACGCCCACGCGGCCCGTACGCTGGGCCGCAACGAGGGTTGCGCAGCTACCAGTGCCGCAGGCCATGGTAACGCCGCAACCCCGTTCCCAAACCCGCATGCGGATTTGGGTGGGCGCCCCCTGAACTGCAGGCAAAACCTGCGCGAATTCAATGTTGCAGCGGTCCGGGAACTGCCTGTCGCATTCGAGCACGCGCCCCCAGTCTTCCAGCTGAATCTTCTCGATGTCGTCCACGAAAATGACTGCGTGCGGGTTCCCCATCGAAACCGTCTCCGCGGTAAAGTCAAAGCAGCCTGCCGTAAGCTTGATGCTCCCAAGAAAATTCCTCGGGTTCCCCATGTCGACGCACACGCGTCCATCGTCCAGGAGTGCAGGCTTCACGAGCCCGCTTCTGGTGTGCAGGTTGAAAACTTTCTGACCCGGCTTTGCAAGCCCGCGGCTCACAATGAACTTCGCGACACAGCGGGTAGCGTTACCGCACATCGCCGCCTCCGAACCGTCGGCATTGAATATGCGCATCTCGAAATCCACGCCGTTCGGCGCGGACTTCGAAGCAGGACCGACACCCGCATCGCCAAGCACCAGGCAACCCTCGGCATCCATCGGCGTCACGATAACCACGCCATCGGCACCTATGCCAAAACGGCGGTCACAGAGTTTCTTTACACGCTGTTCAAAGCCGTCGCCATAATCCGGCGACTCACCCGGCTCCAGCAGCACGAAATCGTTGCCCAGCCCGGTCCATTTTGAAAATTTTGTCATTATATACCTTATAAAGGGTTTCGTTTGCCCTTCAAATGCAAAAATTATGCCATCTTTACAAAAAATGTTATATTCAACCCCAAAATGACGTTTTTTATTAAAAAAGTCAATTTCAGGCCTCTAAAACTTTTACATAGAATGTAAAAAACATCGTTAGTTTTTACAAGTTCTGTAAAAGTTATATACAAAACCAAAAGGCCCGTCCTCTCAAAAAAAGAGTTATATTTACGACATCCCTGCTCCCCGCACCACAGACAATATATGTTTTCCAACCTGATACTCGCCCTGGCCATAGCAGCACCCCTCGCCACGCAGAAGGACTCCGTCAGCTACGCATTCGGAACATTCTTCGCCAAAAGCGCCCACAGCCAGCTCACGGCCCGAGATTCCGTCAACTTTAACCTGGACCTCTACCTCGAGGCCTTCAAGATCCATTTTCGCCAGGACACCGCACACTACCTGATGAAGGAGGACGCCATCTACAAGGCACTCCGCAATCTACAGCACGTGGCGCAGGAAGAAAAGCAAAAACTATCCGAGACACTCCTCGACAAGGGAACCACGGTCGGCTACGCACTGGGCGCATACCTCGGCAAACAGGTCCATGATCAAGTCGTAGCCCGCGATTCTGTCGACCTCAATATCGATATTTTCTGCCAGGCCTTCGAGATTCGTTTCAAGGAAAATTCCGCCAAGTACCTGCTGAGCGACGAAGAAGCACATGCAATCCTATTGGACGTATCCAAGCGGAAGAATGCAGAAAGGCGGCGCGCCAATGACGAATTTCTCGTAAAGAACAAGAAAGCCAAAGGCATCGTGACAACCAAATCCGGTCTCCAGTACAAGGTCATCGCCAAGGGCAAGGGTGCGACTCCCGGCCACACCGACATCGTCAAGGTCCACTACACGGGCACACTCATCAACGGAAAAAAGTTCGACAGCTCATTCGACCGCGGCGAACCACTCGAGTTCAAGATTGACGCAGTCATTCCGGGATGGACCGAGATGCTCGAACTCATGAAGGTGGGAGAAAAAGTCATGGTCTGGATTCCACCCGAACTCGGCTATGGCGAGAACGGACGGCCGCCCAAGATTCCGGGCCACAGCGTCCTCGTTTTCGAAATGGAACTGCTCGACACGCACGCCCCTTAATAAAAAAAGAAAAAAGCAGTCGCCCACACAGCGATGTAGTTTACATTATTTGTAATTAAAAAACATTTCTTTCATTTTCTGGAAAAAATCAAATTAATGTAATCGGCCGTTTTTACCGATTCCGTGCTAAAAATATCGCTTTACCCATCTTGGCACAATTTTTGCATCCATGGCACCGAAATCAAAAATCATAGGAGATTGCCATGAGCAACGAATACAGGCTGAAAGCCATCAAGGAAATCGCGAGCGAAGCCGCGGGCGCAAACATGCCCGCCGCACCCGCAAGTCTCGACTTTTACGGCGAGGACGTCTTTAACGCGGAGGCCATGCGCGCCTACCTGCCCAAGGATATCTGCAAGAAACTGTTCGCCACCATCGACGAGGGCGCACCCCTTGACGCGAGCATCGCGAACGAAGTCGCACACGCTATGAAGAAGTGGGCAATCGACCGGGGTGCCACCCACTTCACGCACTGGTTCCAGCCCCTTACCGGTTCTACTGCAGAAAAGCACGATTCCTTCCTTGAACCCGAAAACGGCAAGGCCATCATGGCCTTCAGCGGCAAGAACCTGATCGTCGGCGAACCGGACGCGTCCAGCTTCCCGAGCGGCGGCCTGCGTTCCACTTTTGAAGCCCGCGGGTACACTGCCTGGGACCCGACCAGCCCCGCATTCATCAAGCGTCACGGCAACGGCGCCACGCTCTGCATTCCGACTGCATTCTGTAGCTACACCGGCGAAGCCTTGGACAAGAAGACTCCGCTGCTCCGCTCCATTCAGGCCCTGCAGAAGTCCGCCGACCGCCTGATGAATTTGTTCGGAGTCGCCCAGCAGAAGGTTACCGTCACGCTCGGCGCCGAACAGGAATACTTCCTCATCGACAAGCGTTTCTACCTGCAGCGCCCCGACCTGTACCAGGCCGGCCGTACGCTGTTCGGTGCAGCCCCTGCAAAGCACCAGCAGATGGAAGACCATTACTTTGGTAGCATTCCTGCCCGCATTCTGAACTTCATGAACGACGTGGAAAAGGAACTCTGGAAGCTCGGCATTCCGGCCAAGACCCGCCACAACGAAGTCGCCCCGGCACAGTTCGAACTTGCCCCGATGTTCGAGGAAGTGAACCTCGCCTGCGACCACAACATGCAGATTATGGAAGTGCTCCGCCAGGTGGCCGACCGTCATGGCCTCGTGTGCCTGCTGCACGAAAAGCCGTTTGCCGGCATCAACGGTTCCGGCAAGCACAACAACTGGTCGGTGAACTACGGCAAGACGAACCTGTTGAACCCGGGCAAGGACCCGCACCAGAACGCCATCTTCCTCACCACGCTCTGCGCGGTGATTTACGCCGTGGATACTCACGCCGACTTGCTCCGCATGGCCGTTTCGGGCGCGGGCAACGACCACCGTCTCGGTGCCAACGAAGCGCCTCCGGCAATCATCTCCATGTACCTCGGCGACCAGCTTGCCGACGTCATCGACCAGCTCGAAAAGGGTGACCCGAAGTCCAGCAAGCAGGCAGGCGTCATGAAGCTCGGTTCCGACACGCTGCCGCCTCTCCCGCGCGACGCGACCGACCGTAACCGTACTTCGCCGTTCGCCTTCACCGGCAACAAGTTCGAATTCCGCGCTCCGGGCTCCAGCCAGAGCTGCTCCGAACCGAACGTCATCTTGAACACGATTGTTGCCGAAGCATTCGACATCATCGCCGACAAGCTCGAAAAGGTTCCGGCCGACAAGTTCCACGAAGAATTGCAGTCCTTGCTGCAGAAGATCGTGAAGGAACACAAGAAGGTCATCTTCAACGGCAACGGCTACACCGACGAATGGGTGGAAGAAGCTGCCAAGCGCGGCCTCCCCAACACCCGCACCACCATGGAAGCGCTCCAGGCCCTCAACAAGGCGGAAAACGTCGCCCTCTTCGAAAAGTACGGCGTGTTCAACAAGCGCGAACTGGAATCCCGCTACGAAGTGAACCTGGAAGAATACCACAAGAAGATCCACATCGAAGGAAAGATTTCCGATGACATCGCTAAGAACGTCATCTTGCCGCAGGTGCTCTGCGCCTACAGCGCCGCCCTCAAGACCAACGCCATGGCCAAGGAACAGGGCTTTGCCGCGGTGGATTCCTACGCCCAGGAACTGGGAGAAGGCTACAAGGCTCTCGCCTCTGCAATCGAGCGCATGGAAAAGGCCCTGGGTGAAAAGCACGAGAACATTCTCGAAGCGATGGCGGATCTCCGCGTGCAGGTGGACAAGCTCGAAAAGGTCATCCCCGACGAAAAATGGCCCCTGCCGAAGTACCGGGAGATGTTGTTCATATACTAGACCTTCATAAGCATACTCATCCTTATTGCTCAATAGAAACAAGGCCGCGCATCATTTGATGCACGGCCTTTTTAAGGATTACTCTATGAAGGACGAAGTTGTCTAGAATGCTTTTACACCTGCGCGGCAGCGAGATTGAAAGCCTCAGGATAGGCCTTCGCGGCACAATTGTCGCACAGCACACGCATGCGGGTTTCGGCAAGGGTATTCACGCGCACATGCTCTCCGCAATGGGCGCACTTGGAAAGGAACACCACAGACCGTGTTTCTTCCGCAGGAGCCTGCTCCTTCGCCAAGACGGGTTCGCCAAGACGGCTGACCGTGTTGCGGAACGTAATCTTTCCATCGGCATCCTGGACGATTTCGCGAGAGAGGCAGCACTTGAAGCTACGTCCCTTGCGGTTACGCATGCGGAAGATAAACTTCGTCTGGGAAAGGTTTTCGCAGCTGCTGAACATTTCCCAGTCACCATGATAGCGGTAACAATCGGTGATGTAGTGCCACACAACTTCGGATTCGGAGAACCCGAACATACGGCAGAACCGTTTGTTGCCCGAGAGAATTCGCCCGCTCTGGTTGACCTCGAAGCGCGCGATATCGAGATTGTTTTCGTTTTCGGCCATCATATTGCACCTCCCTTGAGATAGTAGCGGTAAAGCACATCCGACGCGGTAATCGCCGTGGTGCTCAGCCGCACATCGTCCAGTTTGATATCCATGGATTCCTTACCGAAGAAAATCGGTTCAGAAGAAACTCCGATGCGTTCAACAGACACCTTCTTCTGCGAAGCGAGATTTCCGTTGATGTAGAGCGAAGAAGTTTTCCCATCCCATACTGCCGTCACATACACCCACTTGTCAAAGTTTTCGTAAGTCGAGAACACCGCATCGCTGCATTCAAAGCCGCTCGAAGAACCATCCGCGATAAAGAACCCAAGAGAAATGTCCTCGCGTCCGCATTCCCCATCCAGCACGGCGATACTGAACACGTCCTTGTCTTCGGGCGAGCCGAAACCAAGCTTTCCAACGATGTTCTTGCGATACTCACCGGATTTGAGCTTAGACAGGTAAATCCAGGCCTCGAACGTCAACGCGGTTGCGCTGTCCAGTATGCCCCGGTCATTCTCGATAACACCGAATTCATCGGCTCCATAGAGCGCAAGGGCCTTCTGCGAAGGGCCATTTTCAAGCGAATCAACTCCATAGAGGAGGATTCCTTCCGTCCAGCCGCGCGCATCGCCCACCTTTTTCGTGTCTTTCGTCACTTCGCTCAAGAAATCCATCGACCACCAGCTGCGAAGCCCGAACTCCGGAGAAAGCGGGAACTGGAGGCTCTTGGAGGCAACCACGTCGGCATCACGCACTATTTCGTCCGAAGAAGTTGTCGGCAAAGCCCCCACTAGCGAGGAATCATTGCCATTGAAAGGTTCGCCGGCGGATTTAGACGTGTCGGTACTGTGCGAGGGTTCGCTCTCGCTTTCGGTAGCCTTCGAAGCGAAGATTTCAAACAGTCCTGTCGGAATCGGCCCACGGAACTTGGACGACTTCTTGCCCACGCTCACCACGTAGATGGCATCCTGGAAATGAATCGGATCCGGAGATTTCGCCAATAGCGGCTGAACACCAAGCGGCACATTTTTCAATTCGAAAGAACCGTCTTCATCCGTCTCCGTCTGCCACGGGGATCCCGGAATTCCAATCTTGATTCCGGCTGACACCGTATCGAGCCTCAAGTGGAAATTGCCTTCCACAACTCCCGTCTTTTGAAGCTTTGCGGCAATTTCGATTTCCGATCCTTCGAAATCAACGGATTCATAATAGGACATGGAATCGCGACGTGCGCTGACGCCATACTGTCCACGCTTCATCAACGGGAATCCGAACTTGCCATCGCTATCCGTCGTATCGTTGAAAACGATCGAATCGACCGTGAAGTGCATCGCGCACACGGGAACGCCGGCAACCGCCTTGCCCGAACCGTCCACAAGTATTCCAGCGACGGTGTTCGTCTCTTCGCTCACGCCTCCGGAAATTCTTCCGTCAGAGCAGCCGACAGTCGAAATACCGACGAATCCCGCACACATCAAGGCGAAAGCGAACAATCCAAGATAGGTTCTCCTAAACATTTTCCACCCCCTTCTTGATTTCCTTGGTCAGGGGGAACAGTTGCACGTTCAGCCTATAGACACGTTCGTCACCGCGGTCCTGCATTACGATAGCGGCCACGCGACGGCGGAAATCTTCAATCTCTTTCGAGATGCGATAGAAAGCATCCTCGGAAATCCCCAGCGTGAGGCCCGAAATGTCGCGTTCGCGCACGGGCACTTCGTCAAGCGCACGGACAGCGAGTTCCCCCATCTGGCGGTGCATCTCGCGAACGGAAAGGCTAGCCACCTCGATGTTGCCGGTCGAAATTCCCTTAGAGGACTGTTCGAAATTCCCGTCGGAATCCTTGTTCAGGAGCCCAACCTTCTGAAGCAGCGCCAGGGATTTCTTGACCTCGGAGGTCGGCATGTCGAAGGCGATGTTGTCGGCCATCTGCGAAGGCGTGGCTCCCGGCATCTGCGGGGCGAGTTCGCGAACCACGGGATTCACCCACGATTCGTAATAATCGTACTGGTCCTCGCCCACCAGCGTAAAGGCGTTTTCTTTCGCAATAGCGCGAAGTTCCTTGAACAGGGACTTCTTTTGGGCGGCATCCTTTTCCTGATTGAAGTTGACGAGGGCGCGGAAATACTTGAGATCAGCGCCGACAAGGCCCATGGCTTCTGCCACACGTTCGATGCCGACTTCGCTCAGGTTTGTCTTGCCGTCACAAACAAGCTTGAGGAAAACCGGGGAGGAATAACCGGCCGCTTTCGCAAAATCACGCCACGTAAAGCCGGAACGGAGCTTCCGTTCGGCGTAGTAGTCGCGCACGAAAAAGCGAAAATTCTGGTATTCCATCACAGGTTTCATACATTTTTGAATATATATCTTTTTTTCGCGTCGCGCAATAGATTCATGATACAAAAATTAAAAATTTACATAAAATTCGACATTTTTATAAAAAACAACCATTTTTTAGCAAAAAATCATGATACACACTTGTCGAAAACGAATGATATTCCACACTAGAATATTGCGAAAAGGAATATTTAGGTGATTCCCGTCGTCAAAAATTACAAGCCAAGAAACTAGGCCTGGACGTCTTTTACGACCATGATGCCGCCCTTCTCGATTTTCGGGTAGCTGCGCATTCCTTCCCCGCCTTTGCCGCGGTCGAGGACTTCCTCGAGCTCGCCCTGGGCGTTGTAAAGGTGGAGTTCCCAAGGCCCGTTCGGGGCGTTGAAGTAGCCGGAGTTCTTCTGCACGTTGCGCTGGAAGGTACGGTTCAAGCGGTCAGCCACGCTGCGGGCCTGCACCAGGCTGATGTCGGCGAGCGTCCACGAGATCGGGGTACCGCCCATGTCGAAAATCAGGAGCGCATCGGGGTCGGTGTCCTCCTTCATGGTAAACTTCCAGCTGAAGTTCTGCCAGCTCGTACTCAAGTCGAGTATACGGCCGTTGGCATAGGGGGTATATTCCTCGGAATCGCGCTTGATATTCACATTCAAGGTGCGTGGCTTAGCCGCCTTCGCGCGCATGCTGAATATATAGGTGACGCCGTTGCGCAAGGTCAGGTGTTGTTTGAACTGGAGGCCCCAGGTCTCCTTGCCCGCCTGCTCGATATCGAAATGCACTTCTCCATTTTCCACACGGACGTTCGCCTTGCCGCCCCAGAAGTCGGTAGTCCAGCAATCGAGCGGATTTTCCGCAGAGAAGTCCCCGTTCTCGATGATGTTCGCACCACCGCCAAGGGAGCCCGTTGTATAATCCTTGTTCTGGATGAACATCGGAATGACGCTCGTATTCTGGATTCCGAGCGGGCTATCCACGGCCACCTCTCGACCCCAGCCCACGAGCGTGTTGTACGAGCCGTGCTCGGTCATGTCCATCTCGGTGCTGTCGAAGTTGCCCGGGCCCCAGCTCCAGCAGAGCCAGCCGATATTCAGGCGTTCGCATTCGGACATGATATGCTTGTAAGGAATCGCCTTGACGTCTCCCGCAGCAATCGGGGCAAACTCGCCCACCACCAGCGGCAGATCAATCTCGACGGACTTTTCGAGGCAAGCCGTGATGCGATCTTGGACCGTAGCAAAGCCAGTCGCCTTGGCATCGTGGCGTTCGCTGGGCCACCACATATGGATAGAGAAAATAAGGTTGTGTTCCGGATCCGCCTGCAACAGGCGCGGCCCCACGGAAAGCAGGTTCTTTTCGTTCTGGCCCCAGTAATCGGCATCGATCATGATGGGAATGCGGATTCCAGCCGCCCTCATGCGCGTCACGATGATATTGTACGCAGAGAAGAATTCCTCGGATTCGACTTCATGCGAGCCCGGTTCGTTGCCGACATTCAAGATCAGGTATTCCTGATGGTTCGAGATCATCTGTAACGTCTCGTCGCGGAGCCAGAAGTCGAGAGCCTCCGTCAGGCGGTCCCAGTTGCCCGTCGTGTCGTGAATTTCAACAATCGGGATCATGTTGTTTGCGATGCTGAGGCCCACAATCGTATCGAGATCGCTCACGCGACCGCGCGTGTTCCAGACAATGCGGACGCAGTTCGCGCCAGTCTTCGCTATTTCGGGAATGGTCTTGCCTTCGCGGTCAGTCCAAATGAACATATGGTTGATTCCGCGCAGAACCACCTTCTCGTTGTCCTTGCTGTAAAGGTAGCGCCCTTGGACAAAGAAACCCGGCTTCGCATTCGCTAAATTCATACTTCTTTTCTCCGAAATCATTTTTTCGTGTATAAATATATATAAATACCACCTTTTTTGAGCGATTAAAGATGGAACTTTACAAATCTTCCCTTTTTGACGATAAATTTGTATATTTGGGAAATACACCGGGGGTGATCTGGTTTCGACAGGGTTACCGAAGTGTTAGTTGCAAGCCGAGGTCTCAGACGAGGGCACTCGTAAAAAAGTCTGAAAAAAAATAAGTGCTGACGAAAACTACGCACTCGCTGCCTAATTAGCGGCAACGCCGGGCCTCATTCCGCTCCCATCGGGATGAACGTCCGGACGAAATATGGGATAGGATTCTCGCATGCCTGGGGCTAGAGTCCGAGATTCACTAGGCTGGCCGAAATCTGCACCGACCTTCTTGGGCGTGGACAAGGCGAGACCTTAAATACGAAGGGAAAGCTTGTAGGAATGGACATGGACGTGATTTTGGACAGGGGTTCGACTCCCCTCACCTCCAGAAACAACGAAAAACCGGACGCGATTGCGTCCGGTTTTTCAATTCCGATTCCAGATCAGATTAGGCTTCTTCCGGATAGACGGAGACCTTCTGACGCTTAGCATCGAGGCGTTCAAACTTCACCTTGCCATCGACGAGAGAGAACAAGGTGAAATCCTTGCCCATGCCCACGTTGGTGCCACTGTGGAAGTGAGAACCGCGCTGACGAACGATGATGTTGCCAGCCTTGACGGTTTCGCCCGCGTACTTCTTAACACCAAGATACTTGGCGTTACTGTCGCGGCCGTTACGTACTGAACCTTGACCTTTCTTATGTGCCATGGATTAAGCCTCCTTAGCCTTGCGCAGAGAGTTCTTCTTGACCTTGGCGGGCTTTGCGATACCCTGGGCAATCTTTTCCTTGCGAGTAAGGGGCTTGACCTGCTCCTTCTGCTTGGCGAGCGCGGCCACGCGAGCGCGGTTGCGTTCAATCACCTTGGAATCGACCTTTGCGGATTCTGCGCCGGAGCGAAGTTCCGTGACCAGCACCTCGGTATAGCCCTGACGATGACCGTTACGGCGTTCGTAACGGGTGCGACGCTTCTTCTTGAAAACGATGACGGTGTCGTACTTGCCGTGGGCAAGCACTTCGACCTTCACGGAGGCGTCGTTCAGGACAGGGGTGCCGATTTGCACTTCTTTTCCTGCGAAAAGAAGAACGGACTTGAGCTCCAGTTCGGAACCAACAGCGGCGTCAAGAGTGGGGACCTTGTAGGCCTTGCCCAGCTCGACTTTATACTGGAAACCACCTGTTTCAACAATAGAATACATTTTTGTAATCCTTTTTTGGTTGCTATTGGGACTCCAAATGTAGCAAAATTCAAGGAATTGTAAAGGGATTTGGCCCCTTATCGGCCAATTTTTTCTAAATTTTCCACGAAATTTTCATAAAGGACACCCGAATGAACAAGATTATGAGCCTTGACGGCGACTGGCAGATGAAATGGGACACTGAAGATTCCGGTATTTCCAACCGCTGGTACGCCACCTATCCCGAAGACACGGAGACCGTAACCGTTCCGCATATCTGGGAAAGGTCATTCGAAAAGCTTCTGATGTCGCAGGACTGCGCTTTCTATTTCAAGAGATTCACTATCGACGACGAAAAACAGGTCACCAAGCGCATATTCCTTAGATTCGAACGCATCGCGACTCACGCGACCGTATGGCTCAACGGCAAGCTCCTCGGCGACCACTTCGGCGCCTACACCCCCTTTGTCCTCGAAACGCAAAAGGCCATCAAGCTCGGCGAAGAAAACATCCTCTGCATCCGCGTCGCGAACATGGGTGCAGCCAACAGCCGTATTGACTTCGGCCGCGAAACCCATGAAGGCGCGAACGACCGCTTTGCCCACCCCGGCGAAATGCCTGTCGGCCTCCCCTGGAACCAGTACCCCTTCGGCGGTATCTTCGGACACGTGGACCTCATCCTCGGAAACGCCGCTTTCATTTCCGACCTCCATGTCGAGCCCGACATGGACCAGGAACGCGTAGCGCTTGAAATCAGCTTCAACAACCCCCGCGGTTTCAACACACGCCTCCGCATCCTCATGAGGAACCCGAACGGCGACGTCTACGAATGGTTCAAGGACAGTCCCAAGCTCGACAAGGAAAACGCGACGCTGCGCATCGTGCTCGGCATCAAGGACTTCAACCGCAGCAAGTGCGTCTGGAGCCCGGACCACCCCAACATGTTCGCCGTCGAAGTCCAGATGGAAATCAAGGGCGGCAAGGGCAAGGACCCGGAATACTCCTTCCCCGTCATGCGCACCTTCAGCTTCCGTAAGTTCGACTGCCTCAAGGGCGACTTCTACCTGAATGATTCCATCGTGAAAATCCAGGGCGTCTGCTACAACCAGCAGTGGAGCGAAGGCGGGCTCTGGACGACCGACAACCCGAACCTCAAGAAGGACCTTCAGGCCGTAAAGGACGCGGGCTTCAACACCATCCGCAGCTGCGGCGCGCCTCTCAGCACGGAAGCCCTCGACATATGCGATACCATCGGCCTTCTGGTGTTCCAGGAATTCCCCATCCACACCATGAAGTCGACCCCCAGCGGACTTGAACACGCCAAGAAGCTTATCAGCGACATTGTCAAGGAACAGCACCACCATCCGTGTATCGTCGCATGGGTCATGGGCTCCGAAAACGGGACCTTCATGCTGCAGAACGGCAACAAATTGCTGAACGCCATCAGCCCCATCGACATGACGCGTCCGGCCATCAGCAACCTGGACAGCATCTACATCGACAACGAAGGTAATTTCCACAAGGACATCGGCAAGCTGCTTCCTGTTTCCGTCGACCGCATCTCGCAGTTTGCGACACTTGCCGTAAATCCGAAGATGAACCCGAACGCCGCTTACTCGCACTACCTCGCCCACTGCTTCAACAAGGACGAGGAAGAACTGATGGTCCCGGATTCTGGACTCGGCGACAGCCATTTCCAGGACGAAGACGAAAACGCCACGGAAATCGAAAACAAGATGCTCGTGACACTCAAGAACCACACTCTCCTCCCGAAGAGCGCGACCAATATCAAGGGTCCCCGTGGCATCAAGAACCAGAAGGCAGTCAAGAACTTCTACAAGCTGCTCGAGTCTTTCGTCAAAGAATCCGGTCTTTCCGTTTGGGATAGCGTCGATTCATTCATCAAGGATGCAAACAGCATCGCAACCAAGAGCAAGCTCGACCAGATTACCGCATTCCAGAGCAATCCTCAAATTTCGGGATTCTTCCTTAGCCAGTGGGCCGACTACGGAGTCGATTTCAGCGGCATCTGCGACGAAAACCGCAAGAGCAAGGGCATCGAATCCTTCTGCAAGGCGATTACGACAAGGAGCCGTGTCCTGGTCAGCGAACTGGAACACGTGGTCGCACCGCAGAGCGAGGTCAGCTTCCAGCTCACACTCCTGAACAACGACCGCTTCGAGAATGTCTCCGTCGACGTGAACCTCGTGGACGAGAGCGGCAAGTCGCAAGCCTCGCAGAGCCTGACACCGGAGGAACCCGCCGGCAAGACAAGCCTCACCCAGCTTGGCATCTGCACGCTGATGGTTCCGCGCAAGACCGGTAAATACGAAATCCGCATTTCGCTCAAGGACAACGGCAAGGAAATCAACACCTCTGCCGAAGACCTCATTGTCATTGAGCAGGCCGACGTGAAGAGCGCCATGAGCAAGGTTTGCTTCCTCGACAACAGTGAAGAATCCAGCGACGCTCTCGCAGCCCTCAGCGGTCCGGAAAAGATTATCTTCACAGCGAACCTCAGTTCCTGGCCCGATGAAATCCTGAACAAGATTGTCGATGTCACCAAGAACGGCGGAAAGACGCTGTTGCTATCGGACATGACCCCCGAAGATATCGACTTCTTGAACCAGAGCCATAATTTCGACTTTACTATCGAAGCGCACTGGAGCACGGGAGCCAACGGCACGAGTCTGCACTACCTCCCCAAGGATTCGGCGCTCCTCCCCGTTTTCGGGAACAAGAGCGTGCTAGACCACAATGCTGCAGCCGTGATGCCGGGACTTTCGCTGAACGAACTGCCGGGTGCAACCGTATACGCTCGTTCCGTAAGCATCAAGGACGGTGAAATCAAGACGGGAGTCGACCTGCAGAAGCTGCCGTTCGGTGCAGGACAGATTGTTTTCAATCAGTTCAGCGTGTTCGAAGGCCTCGAGACGAATGCCCTCGCCGACGCCTTGTTCACGGCCATCGTAAGCCAGCTCTAGTCGTAAAAAGCATCAAAAAAGGACCCAGTGCGGAGAGAAACGCACTGGGTCTATACACCCAAGTCCGATACTCGACGACTACAAGACCTTGTCGTGAGTAAAAACAAACCTGTATTAGTAAAATACACAAAAGCGTGACTAAAATCAAGTTTCTATATTAAAAATATGCTGAAAAATTATTCCAACTTGGACGAATATTCGAATCTTCTGGCCCAGAACGCCAAGAAAGCAAGCAAGAACCTGCGCACGCTCTCCGGAGAAAAGCGGAGTACCGTGCTCAACCTCGTGGCAAAAATGCTCCGCGAGAAAAAGCCGGAAATCCTTGCGGCAAACAAGCTTGACCTCGAAGCTGCCGCCGGCAAGCTCGACGACGCCAAGATGGACCGTTTGACATTGAACGACGCCCGCATCGAGGCGATGGCCAAGGGCGCCGAAGAAATCGCCGCGTTTACCGACCCGCTGAACCGCGTGCTCGAAAGCCGCGAACTGAAGAACGGGATCAAGATTAGCCGCGTAGCAGTACCTATCGGCGCCGTGTTCTTTATTTTTGAAAGCCGCCCGAATGTGACCATCGATGGCGCATGCCTCTGCTTCAAGGCGGGTAATGCCGTAATCCTCCGCGGTGGCAAGGAATCGCTGAATTCCGCCAAGTGCCTCGCCGGAATTTTCCACAAGGCCCTCGCCGAAAACGGCATTGACGAAGACGCAGTGCAACTCGTGACCGAAACGAGCCACGATTTGGTGGGCATGCTGTTGCAGCGCAGCGACTGCATCGACCTCGTGATTCCCCGCGGCGGCGAACGCCTGATCCGCGCCGTGGTGGAACAGAGCAAGATTCCTGTGATCAAGCACTTCAACGGCATCTGCCACGTGTACGTGGACAAGTCCGCCGACATCGAAAAGGCGGTGAACATCCTCATCAACGCGAAGACGCAGCGCACCGGCGTGTGCAACGCCATGGAATGCGTGATTATCGACCGCCATATCGATGACGCCAACGTGAAAAAGTTGCTCGACTGCCTCGCCGACCGCGGCGTGGAACTCTTCGGCAATAAGGACGCCCAGAGCCACGACAGCCGTATCAAGGACATCGGCGATGACAGCAATTACCACCACGAATACCTGGCCCTCAAGGCCAGCGTCAAGTTCGTGGACAACGTGGCCGAGGCCTGCGACCACATCGAAGCGAACAGCAGCCGCCACACCGAAGCGGTGGTCGCCGAAGATACTAGCGTGCAGGATTACTTTGTCGCCAACGTGGACAGCAGCAGCGTGATGGTGAACGCCAGCACCCGCTTTGCCGACGGTGGCGAATACGGCCTGGGCGCCGAAGTGGGCATTTCTACCGACAAGCTGCATGCCCGTGGCCCGATGGGCGTAGAAAGCCTCTGCACCTACAAGTGGGTTCTGCGCGGCAACGGCCAGGTGAGGGCTTAACTAGACGAAAGAACGGCGCTTTGCGCCTACAGACGAAAGGCGAAAGATGAACTTTGATGAATTAATTAAAGAGATTAAATTCGAAGTGGTCGTGGACGGGGTTGCACTTGCGCCGGCAATTGTGCAGGACGCCGACAAGGGCGACGTTCTGATGATGGCCTGGATGAACGAGGAAGCGCTCCGCCGCACACACGAATGCGGCGAGATGGTATTCTGGAGCCGCAGCCGCAAGGAATACTGGCACAAGGGCGACACGAGCGGAAACGTGATGACGGTCGTTGAATGGGCCGCCGACTGCGACTCTGACGCATTGCTCTTCAAAGTCCGCATGCAGGGTCCGCAAGTGGCTTGCCACACGGGAGCGAGAAGCTGCTTCTTCAAGAAATGCGATTAACTTTCGCTTAAAATTTTCGTCCTAAATATTAAAAGTAGCGACTAAATATTTTTCTTTGCGGGTCAATCAAGAGAGGCGTGGGCGGCAATGGTGTAAATCGCGGTCACGTCCTTCGCCTTGAGCGGCACGAAGCCCCAGCCGTCGCCCGGGTTCAGCTTTTCCACCATCTTCGGGATGTCTTCTTCCTTCGCGCCGAGTTCTGCAAAGTTAATCGGCATACCGATGGAATGCAAGAAGCGGCGGAAAGCCTTGATGCCTTCGAGGGCGGTCGCCTTCGGGTTTTCGAAATTCATCTCGCAGCCGAACACGCGGGTCGCCATCTGGGCAAAACGCATCACGTTATGGTCTACCACATATTCCATCCAGGCGGGCATAATGACCGCGAGGCCCGCGCCATGGGCGCAGTCGTAAAGCGCCGAAAGTTCATGCTCGATGGCGTGGCTGTTCCAGTCCTGACTGCGCCCGCAGCCCACAACACCGTTGTGGGCTACCGTCCCCGCCCACATGATGTTCGCACGCACCTGGTAGTTGGCGGGGTCGGCAATGGCGCGCGGGCCTTCCTTCACCATCGTGAGGAGCACCGCTTCGCACAGGCGGTCGGTGATTTCCACTTCCAGCGTATTCGTGAAGTAGCGTTCAAACACATGCGCCATGATGTCGGTAATGCCGCAAGCCGTCTGGTAGGCAGGCAGCGTGCAAAGAAGCGCCGGATTCTGCACCGCGAACTTCGGGCGGATATGTTCGCTACTTGCACCGCGCTTGAGCATGCCGTCTTCCTTGGTAATCACGGAGTCGCCGCTGCCCTCGGAACCGGCCGCCGCAATCGTCTGCACCACGCCAATCGGGAGCGCTGCCGCCGCCGAGGCCTTGCCCTCGTAAAAATCCCAAAAATCGCCCTTGTAGGGAACACCCATCGCAATGGCCTTGGAGCTGTCAATCGTAGAGCCGCCACCCACCGCAAGGATAAAGTCAATACCGTTCTGGCGGACAATCTCAATGCCCTTGTACACAAGCGAATCATGCGGATTCGGCTTCACGCCACCCAGTTCCACATGCGGAATTCCTGCTGCATCGAGGCTCGCCTTGACACGGTCAATCAAGCCGGAGCGAACCGCCGAACCGCCACCGTAGTGGATAAGCACCTTCGTGCCGCCATACTTCTTGACGAGCGCGCCGCATTCATTTTCGCGGTCCATGCCAAATACAAATTCCGTGGGACTGTAGAAATTGAAATTTTCCATATTCCATCCTTATGTTTTTTGCTTAAAAATACAAGATTTTGACAACAAAAGCGGGAGTTTCTCCCATTTTTCTGTTCACAGGGGGAAACATCCTGATTTCATCATATCGGACCCGCTTTTTCTACACTTTTTCCTTGTTTTTACGCCTCACTCGCCCCAAACTCTTTTGCTATATTTACACCCGAAAAAAAACTATCCAAGGATACTAACATGAAACGTACTCATAACTGCGGCCAGCTGCGCAAGGCAGATGTTGGCCAGACTGTAACACTCGCCGGTTGGGTGGATCGCCGCCGCGACCATGGTGGTGTGATTTTTGTGGACCTCCGCGACAAGTATGGCAAGACCCAGATCGTCTTCAACCCGGACTACAATGCCGACGTGATGAAGACCGCCGAACAGCTCCGCAACGAATACGTGATTACGGTGACCGGCAAGGTTTACGCCCGCGAAGAAGGCAACGCCAACGAGAAGCTCGCCACGGGCGAAATCGAAGTCAAAATCGACCAGATTGAAATTTTGAACGCGGCCCTCACCTCCCCCTTGGCCATCAACGACCCGAACGAAGAGTGCAAGGAAAACGACGACCTACGCCTGCAGTACCGCTACCTGGACCTCCGCCGTCCGTGGATCCAAAAGAAGCTCCTCCTCAAGAGCCGCTTTCTCAAGGCCGTGTACGACTTCTTCTACGCTAACGGTTTTGAAAACATTGAAACTCCGGTGCTCTGCAAGTCCACTCCGGAAGGCGCCCGCGACTACCTGGTGCCGAGCCGTGTGAACCCGGGCAAGTTCTACGCCCTCCCGCAGTCTCCGCAGCAGTACAAGCAGCTTTTGATGATTGCCGGCATGGACCGTTACTTCCAGATTGCCAAGTGCTTCCGCGACGAAGACCTCCGCGCCGACCGTCAGCCGGAATTCACGCAGATTGACGTCGAGATGTCCTTCGTGGACCAGGACGACGTGATGGAAATGTTCGACAAGTTCGTGACTGAAGTTTTGGGCAAGGTTTGGAACTTCGAACCGCCCAAGAAGATCCGCCGCATGAAGTGGCACGAAGCTATGCTCAAGTACGGTTCCGACAAGCCGGACCTCCGCTTCGACCTCGAAATCCACGACGTGTCCGAAATCGGCGCGAAGAGCAACTTTGGCGTGTTCAAGAACTGCGTTGCCGCCGGTGGCAAGATTCGCGGTATCGCCGCCAAGGGCTGCGTGGACTTCACCCGCAAGCAGATCGACGAACTCACCGCCTACGTGGGCAAGTACGGTTCTAAGGGCCTCGTGTGGATGCGCGTCAAGGAAAATGACGAAGTGGAAACCCAGGTCGGCAAGTTCTTCACGACTGAACAGCTCAACGAACTGCGCGACGCCGTCGGCGCCAAGTGCGGCGACATGATGTTCTTCATCGCCGGTCCGGAAAAGGTTGCTGCTACGGCTATGGGCCAGCTCCGCCTGGAAGTTGCCCGCATCAAGGGTCTCCGCGACCCGAAGAAGCGTGAATTTGTGTGGATTACCGAATTCCCGATGTTCGAATACAGCGACACCGAAGGCCGCTACATGGCCATGCACCACCCGTTCACCAACCCGCTTCCGGAACATCTGGACATGATGCTCGGCGGCAACCTCAAGGATTGCAACGCCGAAGCCTACGACCTCGTTCTGAACGGCGTGGAAATCGGTGGCGGTTCTATCCGTATTCACAACCCGGAAGTCCAGGAGAAGGTGTTCCACCTGCTCGGCCTTTCCGAAGAACAGGTGAAGGAAAAGTTCGGCTTCTTCGTCGACGCCTTCAAGTACGGCGCTCCTCCGCACGGCGGTCTCGCCTTCGGTCTCGACCGCGTTGTCGCTACCATGGAAGGTGAAGAATCTATCCGTGACTACATCGCGTTCCCGAAGAACACGAGTGCTTCTAGCCCGATGGACCAGAGCCCGAGCGAAGTCGACCTCCAGCAGCTGCAGGACATCCACATCTCCGTGCAGATGCCGAAACAGGCGAAATAATCTTTGGCAAACACAGTTTGCCAAGGCCCCGCGAACCACGCGGGGCTTTTTTGTGCGATTTCTCACGAAAACTTTTTTTCTCATTTTTTTGCTGAATTCATGCAATTCGCTTTGCTAAATTAAGGCACAACTTTTAACCCCAAACTATGGAGATGTTTATGAAACTTACTACTCGTGCTATTGCCGAAGCTATCGGCACCTTCTGGCTTGTGTTTGGCGGCTGCGGTGCCGCCGTGCTTGCTTGCGGCGTTCCGACCACCGGTATCGGCTACGTGGGCGTGTCGCTCGCATTCGGCCTCACCGTTCTCACTATGGCATACGCCATCGGTCACATTTCGGGGTGCCACCTGAACCCGGCCGTCACGCTGGGCCAGGTTGCCGGCGGCCGCTTCCCCGCTAAGGAAGCCCCGGCCTACATCGTGGCCCAGGTGATTGGCGGCATTATCGCTGCGGCAGTGCTCTACTGCATCGCCCAGCCCGACCTCACCAACGCAGGCATTGGCGCATTCGCTACCAACGGCTGGTCCGATACGCTCAACAACGGCCTGAACGCCTTCGGCGGCAAGACCACCGGCATGTGCGGCGCGTTCCTGATTGAAACCGTGCTCACGGCCATCTTCCTGTTCGTGATTATGGGCGCTACCGACGGTCGCGCTCCGGCAGGCTTTGCCCCGATTGCCATCGGCCTCTGCCTCACGCTCATCCACCTCATCTCTATCCCGGTAACCAACACGTCTGTGAACCCGGCACGCTCTACCGCAATGGCAGTGTTCGTTGGCGGTGCTGCCATCAAGCAGCTCTGGCTATTCTGGGTCGCCCCGATTCTCGGTGGCGTCATCGGTGGTATTGCATACAAGTGCTTGGCCGAATGCAAGTGCGGCAAGGGCGAAAAGAAGTAAGGCGATCGTCATGCTCGCTATACGATACTTGGCAACTTGTTGCCATAGTAGAGTTATCCTCTTTGGGGA